>NZ_JBVJWD010000005.1:65204-116481 GCF_055602785.1 Streptomyces sp. NPDC037301 | reverse complement strand
TTGGTACCGGACGCACCCGTCGCACCGGTGAGGCCCTGCAGACCCGTCGCACCCGTCGGACCGGCAGGACCAGTCGCACCATCAGCACCATTGGTACCGGACGCACCCGTCGCACCGGTGAGGCCCTGCAGACCCGTCGCACCCGTCGGACCGGCAGGACCAGTCGCACCATCAGCACCATTGGTGCCGGACGCACCCGTCGGACCGGTGAGGCCCTGCAGACCCGTCGCACCCGTCGGACCGATTAGGCCCTGCAGACCCGTCGCACCCGTCGCACCCGTCGGACCGACAGGCCCAATGGGACCGGTGGCACCCGTGGCACCGTTAGCACCGGACGCACCGGTAGCACCGGTGAGGCCCTGCAGACCCGTCGCACCCGTCGGACCAGCAGGCCCAGTAGCGCCGGTGGCACCATTGGCGCCATTGGCACCGTTAGCGCCATTGGCACCCGTCGCACCCGTGGCACCGGTGGCGCCCTGCAGACCCGTCGCACCCGTCGGACCAGCAGGCCCAGTCGCACCGGTGGCACCATTGGTGCCATTGGCACCGTTAGCGCCATTGGCACCCGTCGCACCCGTGGCACCGGTGGCGCCCTGCAGACCCGTCGCACCCGTCGGACCGGTCGCACCGGTCGGACCGTGAGCACCAACAGCACCCGACGCACCCGTGGCACCGGTGACACCCTGCAGACCCGTCGCACCCGTCGGACCAGCAGGCCCAGTCGCGCCGGTGGCACCGTTAGCACCATTGGAACCCGCCGGACCCGTGGCACCCGTGGCACCGTTAGTACCCGGCAGACCCGTCGCACCCGTCGGACCAGCAGGCCCAGTCGAACCGGTGGCACCGTTAGCACCATTGGAACCCGCCGGACCCGTGGCACCCGTGGCACCCGTGGCACCGTTAGTACCCGGCAGACCCGTCGCACCCGTCGGACCAGCAGGCCCGGTCGCACCGTTGGAACCCGCCGGACCCGTCGGACCCATGGGTCCCGTCGGGCCGGTGTCGCCCACGCCCGGGAAGTCGTCACAGAACGGCACGGTGGTCTGCGTCGAGATGAAGCGGGCGGTCATCCAGCCGCTGCCGTTGGACAGCAGGTACCAGAGTGAGTTCCCGCCGACGTTCTGGCCGACCACCTGGCAGGCGATGGAAACCACGCCGCCGGACGGCACGCTGCCCACGATCTGCGACTGGGTGGTGGGACCGCTACGGATGTTCTGAGAGGTCTGGGAGGTGACCGTCCCGGACACGCTGGCCGCCACCCGGCTGGCCATCACTCGGTTGGCAGCCTGCGAACCCGTGGGGTTCGGCGCTCCGTGAGCGATGTCCATGGGGCACAGCGTCAGGGTCACACCCAACGACATAGCACCCAGGGTTGAACGGGACAGGATGTCCCAGCTTCTCGATTTGTGCATCTTCGGATTCCTTACCGGGTCTGCGTGGATCGGAGCCGTGACTGTGACAGCCGCAACAGGGCAAGGGCATATGCGCCACGCCGGTGATCTACCGTCTGAGTGCTGACAGCTCCCCTTGTGAGTGAGTAGAGCCTCGGCCATCTGCCCCTATTCACATATTGGTTACGCCCGTTGACCATTCCGGCCGGTCGGCCACGCACCCCGAGAATTCCGTGTCGCGTCGCAGCCACTGGATTCCGGCGCACTAGCGTCGCTTTCCTCGGTGATCGGATCAGCCGATCCCTTACACCGCACCAATTCGCCGTGGAGCGTTACTCCATAGAAGTCAGATCGGGAGATGTATATGACAAATCTGATCGACCGTCCTACCGAAGAACGGCCGCCCGCCCTGCTCCGCAAGCCGTCGATCTGCCTCTGCATGATTGTCAAGGACGAGGCGAAGGTCATCGAGCGATGCCTGAACTCCGTACGCGACCTGGTGGACACATGGGTCATCTCCGACACCGGCTCCAGTGACGGAACACAGGAACTGATCCGCGCCACGATGAAGGGGATTCCGGGAGAACTCCACGAGGACCTCTGGGCCAACTTCGGCCACAACCGCACCCTGAACATCCAGCGCGCACGCGGCAAGGCCGACTATCTCCTGCTCATCGACGCCGACATGGCCGTCCGACGGGAGGGCTCACTGTCCGAACTGTCCGAACTGAGCGCCGACTCCTACATGTTGCGCCATCTCGGTGCCCTCGAATACCGCATCCCCCGGCTGGTCAAGGGGGACATCCCATGGCGCTACGAGGGTGCGACCCACGAATTTCTGACCACCGCCCAGCAGCACACCGTCGCCGATCTCTCGGCCCTCAGCATCGAGCATTTCGCCGACGGCGGCTCGCGCGGGGACAAGTTCACCCGGGACGCCCGCCTGCTGCGCGAAGACCTCAAGCGCAACCCGGACAATCCCCGCACGGTCTTCTACCTCGCGCAGACTCTCCGCGACATGGGTGAGACCCGAGAAGCGATCGCGGCGTACGAACGTCGGGCCGGCATGGGCGGATGGGACGAGGAGGTGTACTACGCCCTGCTGCAAGTGGGAGTACTCAAGGCCGACTCCGGTGACTGGCCCGGCGGCATGGACGCTCTCACCCGCGCATGGGAGAGCCGGCCGAAGCGGTTGGAGGCCTGCTACGAACTGACCTGCCGACTACGGAAGATGGGACGCTATCAAGCGGCCAACGCAGTCGCCGTCGCCGGTCTCAATCGCCCCATCCCCGAGGACTGGCTGTTCATGGAGCCCTGGATCTACAGCTGGGGCCTGCTCTTCGAGCACTCCATCACCTCCTACTGGACCGGCGACGCGCGCGGATCGCTGGCTTCCTGCGATCGCCTCCTCGCCCTGCCCGACCTGCCGGCCGACTACCGCGAACAGACCATCAACAACCGTAAGTTCGCGGCCGACCTTGTCGCCGCACGCTCCCGCCGGTCGGCACCCGCCACCTTTGCCCGCCCGAAGACCGCATGACAGGCGCGCGGGACGGCTGAGGGGAAACCGGGAGAGGCGCGGAACAGGTCCGGCCTCGGTGACGATGTGCCGCCGCTTGGGCGGTCACTTCCGGTACAACGCCTCGATCTCCTTCTCGAAGTCCCGTGCGATCACATCCCGTTTCAGCTTCAGCGACGGCGTCAGGTGCCCGCTCTCCTCCGTGAAGTCCCCCGGCAGCACAGCGAACTTGCGGATCGATTCGGCACGCGAGACCAGACGGTTGGCCTCGTCGACCGCGCGCTGGAGTGCGCTGCGCAGCTCCTCGTCCGCCACCAGTTCGCGGATCGGCACGTCCTGCTTCTTCTTCATCTGCCGCCAGTGGGCGAGCCCGTCCGGCTCCAGGGTGATCAGGGCGGTGACGAACGACCGGTTTTCGCCGACCACCATGCACTGGCTGACCAGCGGGTGGGCGCGCAGCCAGTCCTCCAGTGGTGCCGGGGTGACGTTCTTGCCGCCGGAGGTGATGATGATGTCCTTCTTGCGGCCGGTGATCGTGAGGTAGCCGTCCTCGTCCAGCGCGCCGAGGTCGCCGGTGGCGAACCAGCCGCCCTCCTGTACGGGCACGGCCTCGCCGAGTTCGGCGTCCCAGTAGCCCTGGAACACCTGGCCGCCGCTGAGCAGCACCTCGCCGTCGTCCGCGATCCGTACGGCGGTGCCCGGCAGCGGCCAGCCGACGGTGCCGAGGCGTGGTTTGAGCGGTGGGGTGACGGTGGCGGCCGCGGTGGTCTCCGTCAGGCCGTAGCCCTCGTAGATCTCGATGCCGGCGCCCGCGTAGAACGAGGTGAGCCGGCGGCCCAGCGGGGAGCCGCCGCAGATCGCGTACCGGACGTGTCCGCCGAGTGCGGCCCGGATGCGGCGGTAGACCAGCGGGTCGTACAGGGCGCGGGCCGCCCTCAGGACCGGGCCGGGGCCGGGGCCGGTGCCGTGTTCGGCGGCCTCGACGGCCTGTCCGTATCGCCGGGCGATCCTCGCGGCGCGGTCGAACGACGAGGCGCGGCCCATCTTCTCGGCCGTGGCGCGGCCGGTGTTGTAGACCTTCTCCAGTACGTACGGGATGGCCAGCAGGAACGACGGCCTGAACCCGGCCAGGTCGGCCAGAAGGTCCTCGGTCCGGATGGACGGGGCGTGGCCGAGGCGGACCCGGGCCCGCAGACAGCCGATCGCGACCATGCGTCCGAAGACATGGGAGAGGGGGAGGAAGAGGAGCGTGGACGCGGGGTATTCGCTGACCGACTTGAAGACCGGGTGGAGGAGTTCGATCGCGTTGTCGACCTCGGCGAAGAAGTTGCCGTGGGTGAGGACGCAGCCCTTGGGGCGGCCGGTGGTGCCCGAGGTGTAGATAAGGGTGGCGGGGGTTACGGGTTCCAGCGTGGCGCGGCGGGCGGTGACGGCATCGTCGGGGACGTTCCGGCCAAGGCTCTTCAGCCGGCCGAGCGCGCCCGTGTCGAACTGCCACAGGTGGGTGAGGTCGCCAAGCTGCTTGCGTTCCTGGCTTATCAGCCGGCCCTGGTCCGCGGTCTCGACGGCGCAGGCGACGGCACCGGAGTCCTGGAGGATCCAGCGGGCCTGGAAGGCGGAGGAGGTCGGGTAGATGGGGACGGTGACGAGTCCGGCGGCCCAGGCGGCGAAGTCGAGCAGCGTCCATTCGTAGGTCGTACGCGCCATGATCGCGATCCGGTCGCCGGCACCGAGGCCCTCCGCGATGAGGCCCTTGGCGACTGCGAGCACCTCGTCGGCGAACTCCGCCGCCGTCACGTCCTGCCAGCTGCCGTCCGGCTGCTTGCGGCTGAGGACGGCGTCGGCGGGGGCCTCGCGCGCGTTGTCGAACGGGATCTCGGCGAGGGAGCCGCGGCGGACGGGCGGTGCGGCGGGGGGAACGGAGACCTGTTGCACCGAGCCGTCGGCGGCTCTGACCTTGGTCGGCTCGACGAGGGTGGGGGTGGCGGTGGCGGGTGGCGTGGACATGTGCGGCTCCTCAACGTGGGGTCGGGCGGGGCGCCGGGTCCGTCCGGCGGCCGGTTCGTCCTCAATCGCCGGACGGGCCGGATTTTGGCGCCTCTCCGGTTCGGTGCGTCACGGGCGTTCGAGAATGGCCGTGACGCCCTGGCCGCCGGCTGCGCAGATCGAGATCAGGCCCCGGGACGGGGCGTCGCGTTCGGCGAGGAGTTGGGCGAGGGTGGCGACGATTCTGGCGCCCGTTGCGGCGAACGGGTGGCCGGTGGCGAGTGATGAGCCGGTGATGTTGAGCTTGTCCCGGTCGACGGGGGCGAGGCCCTGTTTCTCCCAGGCCGCGAGGGTGGCCAGCACTTGGGAGGCGAAGGCCTCGTGGATCTCGAACAGGTCGAAGTCCTCGATGGTGAGCCCGGCGCGTTCCAGCATGCGCGGTACGGCGTACGCGGGGGCCATCAGGAGGCCGTCGTCGCCGTTCACGTAGTCGACGGCGGCGGTCTCATGGAGCGAGAGGTAGGCGAGCGGTTCCAGGTCGTGGGCCCGGGCCCAGCCCTCGCTCGCCAGCAGTACGGTCGCGGCGCCGTCCGTGAGCGGGGTGGAGTTGCCCGCGGTCATCGTCGCGTCGGGGTGGTCGGCGCCGAACACCGGCTTCAGTGTGGCGAGTTTCTCGACCGTGGAGCCCGGGCGCAGGTTCTGGTCGCGGGTCAGGCCCCGGAACGGGACGACGAGGTCGTCCAGGAAGCCGCGTTCGTACGCGGCCGCGAGGCGCTGGTGGCTGGTGGCCGCGAGGAGGTCCTGGTCCTCGCGGGTAACGCCCCAGCGGCGGGCGGTGATCGCCGCGTGGTCGCCCATCGAGAGGCCGGTGCGGGGTTCGGCGTTGCGCGGGATGTCCGGGACGAGGTGCCGGGGACGTACCCCCGCAAGTGCCTTGATCCTGGCTCCTGCTGATTTTGCCCGTCGGGCGGTGAGCAGCAGTTTGCGCAGCTCGTCGTTGACGCCGAGGGGAGCGTCGCTCGTGGTGTCCGTCCCGCCCGCGATTGCCGAGTCGATCGCACCGAGCATGATTTTGCCGGCGGCGGCGATGACGGCCTGGAGGCCCGTACCGCAGGCCTGCTGGATGTCGTACGCGGGCGTGCGCGGGTCGAGTGCCGAACCGAGTACGGTCTCGCGGGCCAGATCGAAGTCGCGGCTGTGCTTGAGGACCGCGCCCGCGACGAACTCGCCGACCCGCTGCCCCTGAAGTCCGAACCGCTCGACCAGTCCGCCCAGCGCAGCGGTGAGCAGCTGCTGGTTGGAGGCCTGCGCGTAAGGGCCGTCGGAGCGCGCGAACGGAATGCGGCTGCCGCCGATGACCGCGACCCTGCGGGGCTGCGGGAGTGCGAGGGGGATCATCTCGACCAGCTCCTGACTCTTGAGTAACCTTACTCTGGAGTAAATCTACGACCGCGCAGGGAGTCTGGACAATGGCCGACCGCTATCTACACTTCACCGGCACAGCACCCGGCCGTTTCCTGACCCGGAGGCTCGGCCTGCCGCAGCCCACCCCGTTGCGCCGCTGGTCGTTGGAGACCCGGTCGCTGGACGGGCCGCTGCTGCACCTCACCGCCGGGGACTCCGCTGTCACACAGGAGCTCGGCGCACTTCTCGCGGCGACCGGACTCGAAGTCACCGGGCGCGCCGAACGTCCTGCGGGGATGGTGGTGGATGCGACGGCCGTTGGCACCCCCGGCGGGCTCGGTGATGTCCATGCGGCCCTGCACCCGGTGGTCCGCTCACTGGCGCCGGGCGGGCGCATCGTGGTGGTGGGGGTGCGGCCGTCGGCCGACGACCATCATCAGGCCGCAGCCCAGCAGGCCCTCGAAGGGTTTGTACGCTCACTGGGCAAGGAGATCGGCAGGGGTGCCACCGTACAGTTGCTCCGTATCGCGCCGGATGCCGTCACCTCGGCCGGGTCCACCCTCCGCTTCCTGCTCTCACCCCGGTCCGCGTACATCAGTGGTCAGGTGATCGAGCTGACCGCGGCCGCCCCCGATCCCGTCGCCGACTGGGCGGCACCGCTTGCCGGGCGCACCGCGCTGGTCACCGGTGCGGCGCGCGGCATCGGCGCCTCGGTCGCCTCGGTGCTGGCCCGGGACGGCGCCCAGGTCATCTGCCTCGACATCCCGCAGGCAAAGGACGAGCTGACCCGTACCGCCGACCGGCTCGGCGTCACCGCGCTGCCGCTGGACATCACCGCGGCGGATGCCGCGGAACGGATCGCCGCCGCGGCCCCCGGCGGTCTCGACGTCCTCGTCCACAACGCGGGCATCACCCGCGACCGTCGGCTCGCCAACATGCCGGCCGACCGCTGGGACTCGGTCATCGACGTCAACCTCGGCAGTGTGCTGCGCACCACGGACGCCCTGCTCCAGGCGGGCACCGTCAACCGCGGGGGCCGGATCGTCGCCACCGCGTCCATCGCCGGTATCGCGGGCAACAACGGCCAGACGAACTACGCGGCGAGCAAGGCGGGCATCATCGGCCTGGTCCGTTCGCTGGCTCCGCGCGCCGCCGCCGACCACGGTGTCACGGTCAACGCGGTGGCCCCCGGCTTCATCGAGACGAAGATGACCGCGGCCGTCCCCCTCTTCATCCGGGAGGCGGGCCGCCGGATGAACTCCCTCTCGCAGGGCGGCCTCCCGGTCGATGTCGCCGAGACGACCGCCTGGTTCGCCCAGCCCGCGTCGACGGCCGTCAACGGTCAGATCGTGCGGGTCTGCGGCCAGAGCCTGCTGGGTGCGTGACGTCCGATGACGGCTGCCGCCCCTTCCCGGACCCTGACGGCATCACTCGTACGGGGCGCGCTCACGTCCCCGTTCAAACGCGCCGGCCGGTCCGGTGCCACGCTCACCGCCGACCGGCTGACGGCCGGAAACGTCCGCGTCACCCCCGGCGCCCTCGCCGCGTACAGCAGAATCTGCGGCTTCCCCGAGTCGGGCCCGCTGCCGCTGACGTACCCCCATGTGCTGGGCTTCCCCCTCGCGATGCGGCTGATGACCGGGCGGAACTTCCCGCTGCCGGTCGTCGGGCTGGTCCACACCTGGATCGAGATCACCCGGCACCGGGCTGCACCCGTCAGGGATCCGCTCGAACTGACCGTGTATGCGGACGCGTTGACGCCGCATCGCCGTGGCACCGAGGTCAGCATGGTGACGGAGGCCCGTTCGGGCGGTGAGCTGGTCTGGGATTCGCGCAGCGGCTATCTGTCCCGCCACCCGACCACGACCGCTGTTGCTCCCAGCGCCGTCGGCGCAGCCCCTGCCACCGAACTCCCCGCCGTCGCCGAGTGGCGGCTCCCCGGCGATCTGGGACGTCGCTACGGTGCGGCGTCCGGTGACCGGAACCCCATCCATCTGTACCCGCTGACAGCCCGGCTGTTCGGCTTCCCGAGGGCCATCGCGCACGGCATGTGGACGGTCGCCCGCTGCCTGGCCGAGGCCGACGATCCGGGCCGGATCCGTTCCGTACGCGCCGACTTCGAGGCACCGGTCCTGCTCCCGGCGACGGTGACGTACGCGGCGGACGGATCGGGCTCCGCCTTCCAGCTCCGCGGCGGCGGACGGGTCCACCTCACGGGGTCGACGACGCGGGACGGTGGAGGAGCGGATTCGTGACCGGCCGATGCTACCTCTGACCGGTGGACTGGCTCGGCGGCAGCCACGGGCGACCGTGCATGAGGTTCCCCAGACCCGCCCAGGCGAAGTTCATCAGCGTGGCCGCGGCTTCCTTCGCCGAGACGCCCGGGGTGTCGTTGGCCCAGCCGGCGAGCGACTCCGCGGCCCCCACGAGGGCCTGCGCCAGACCCGCCACATCGCGGTCCGGCAGTGCCGGATCGTGGTGGGCCTCACGGGCCGCCGCACCGATCAGACCCGTCACGAACGCAACGATCTCGTCGCGCATCACCATGACCTCGGTGGCGAACGGCTCCCCGTGCGTACGCGCCTGCCGGTGCAGTACCGCCCAGCCGTCCGGGTTCTCCGCGGTGTGCGTGAAGAATGCCCGCAGCCCCGCCCACAGTTGCCGATCCGCCGGAAGCTCCGGCTCCACCCCCGACTGCACCGCTGCGACCAGCGCTTTCGCCTCGCGCTGGATGCAGGCGGTGAAGAGCTCCTCCTTGGAATTCAGATACAGATAGACCAGCGGCTTGGACACCCCGGCCAGCTCCGCGATCTCGTCCATCGAAGCGGCCCGGTATCCGCGCTGCCCGAACGTCCGTACCGCGGCGTCCATCATCTGCTGCTCGCGCACGGCACGCGGCATCCGTTTGCTCTTCACAGCACCCACGTCCGACTTCCTCCCGCCCCCGCTGCCCTGCTCCTCGGCAAGAGTACGGCGCAGGCCCCTTGCCCGTCGTACGGAGAGGGCTTTCGCAGCGCCGAGTGGCAGGTTGTGCCCCCGCCGAAAGTCATGTCTCCCGGGGGCCGGGATCACCCTGTGGTGGGACAGCGGTTCCCCCTGCGCGCGATGTTCCCGCACAGTCGGATCCGTAGCGTCCTCACCATGATCAGCCTTCGCAGCCGGGCCACGGCCACGGCGATCACCCTGGCCGTCCTGCTCGCCTCGCCCACGACCGCCTTAGTTAGAACACCTAACGAAATGAGTGGCGGGGAACGTTAGGCTCGGTGGTCATGAGTCAGAGTGGTTCGCAAGCGGCAGCATTCTTCCGAGACGTCCGCCAGAGCCGAGTGGTCTGGCTTGTCCGGGATGGCGACGGAAGCCCAACTTCCCTTTCCGCGGACGGCACGCGAAGTCTTCCCTTCTGGTCGACCTCGGCCCGCGCCCAGAGGGCGGCGAAGATCTGGGGGCATGGGCTACGGGTTGAATCCATGTCCCTGGATGCCTGGCGCGATCGCGATCTGCCTGATGCCGCCCGAGAGGGATTCATGATCGGCATCAACTGGAGCGGGCCGCGCCTCGTCGGCTGGAGCTTCACCCCGATGGAAGTTCTCAACCGACTGGCGGCGGCTGACTAGCTCACGGGGTCGCTCGCCAGAGCACGCGGTCGCCGACAGCAGATGAGTGCGCATCCGAGGGTGAAGAAGGCTTCGTGGATGTCGTCGCGAATCTCCCAGCGGGTCCGCAGTCGACGGAACCAGTGCAGATGGGCGAACGCGCGCTCCACAACGCAGCGTTGCTCGCCGAGGCCGGAGCCGTGCTCGGTGCCGCGGCGGGCGATCAGCGGCTTCACGCCGAGGCCCCAGACGCGACGGCGGTATTTGTCATGGCCGTAGCCGCGGTCACCGAGCACCACGTCCGGGCGGCAACGGGGCCGGCCCCGCTTGCCCCGCACCGGCGGCACGGCCTGGAGGAGTGGATGAGCTGGGTGACGTCGTTGCGGTTGCCGCCCGTCAGGGTGGCGGCGAGCGGGATGCCGGTGGCATCGGTGATCAGGTGGTGCTTGCTGCCCGCCCTGCCCCGGTCAGCGGGGCTTCGTCCCGTCTTGGGGCCCGTTTTAGCGCCCGAATGTGGGAGCCGTCGACCGCCGCCCGGGAGAAGTCCAGGGCGTTCGCGCCGCGGAGCTTGGCGAGAAGGACCTCGTGGAGCCGCGGCCACACCCGGGCCTCGGTCCATTCGGCCAGGCGGCGCCAACAGGTCATGCCCGACCCGAAGCCGAGTTCCTGCGGCAGGTGTTCCCAGGCGATCCCGGTGTGCAGCACGAACAGGATGCCCTGGAACACCAGCCGGTCCGGATGCCGCTTGCGTCCTGGATGCCGGGTCCGACGCTTGACCTTGGGCAACAGCGGCTCGATCACCGCCCACAACTCGCCCTCCCCGTCTTCGTCGCCTCGGGCACCGCTCCCTGAGGTGCCGGCCGGAGCCCGGCGGAAGCTGTGGCCGTTACACGGCGACCGGGACGCTCACCGGCTCCGCGTCGCGCACCTCGTCGTCGACCGGGGAGGCCGAGGCCGAATTGTGCGCATCGAGCTCGAGGATCTTCTCGCGGGCCCAGACGATCACGGGACCAGCGCCTGACCTTCCACGTCCGTAACCGGATTGTGTGTATGCACGTTGGTCAGAGCGCAGGTACGTCGTCCGTGACCAGGGGTGGGACATGGCCAAGCCGAAGCGTGTAGGGATCTACGTCCGGATCAGCAAGGACCGCAAGGGCCAGGAGCTGGGCATTCAGCGCCAAGAGAAGGCATGCAGGGAGCTGTGCGAGCGCATGGGGTGGGGCGTCCTCAAGCTCTACCCCGAGAACGACGTCTCGGCGTCGACCACGAGCAAGCGCCGCCGCTCCCAGTACACGGAGATGCTCCGCGACGCCCGCGACGGCCTCATCGACGGCATCGTCGTCTACTCCATCGACCGCCTGACGCGCCGGATCGGCGAACTGACCAGCTTCCTGGAGGAGCAGAAGGAGCACGGTTTCGCATTCGCCACGACCGAGGGCGAAGACACATCGACCGCCAACGGACGCATGATCCTGACGATCAAGGGTGCCGTGGCTCAGCAGGAGACCGAGCGCATGTCGGAGCGGGTCAACAACTCGCTTCTGCAGCGCAGGGAGCAGGGGAAACCGCACGCGGGCGGGAAGAGGCAGTTCGGCTTCAAAACGGGTTCACACTTCCAGGAGCTGGACGAAGCCGAGGCCGAGCTCATCCGCGAGGGCTATCGGATGCTGATGGATCGAAGCCCGAAGACGCCTGGTGACGTGTCTCGCTGCTGGAATTCCGAAGGAACTACGACCCCGCAGGGTGGCGCTTGGACGATCCAGTCCGTGAAGCGCGTGTACCGCTCCGAGCGGACCGGCGGAATCATCACCTACAAGGGCCAGGACATCGGGGACAGCATCTACGGCGCCCCGCTGACTCGGGAGCAGTGGGAGAACGTCCAGACCCTGCTTGACGGTCGAGCCGCACCGGCGGCGCAGGGCTCAGGCAAGAGGAAGCACTTGTACTCCGGATTCCTGCGATGCGGGAATTGCGGGTCCGCCCTGCGCGTCCAGTGGGCGACCATCCAAGGGCGGACGTTCCGGCGGACGTTCTGTCACTCTGGCCAGAGGGGCAAGGACGGCCGCCTTGGCTGCGGGAAGGTCAGCCGCAAGTACGTGTGGATCGAGGAGCGGCTCAACGAGGTGGTCGAAGTGGCCCTCAAGGCACGGATGCCCCAGCGGGAGGAAGTGCCGGCCGAGGAACTCACGGGCGAAATCAGCCTGTTGGAGACGCGTATCCGTGCGCTTCGGAGCCGTTGGAAGGACGGACAGATGGGGGATGAGGACTACTTCGACTCCTTGGCTCACCTCCGTGAAGAACTCCAGACTCTGCGTACGCGCGAGGCCGCGACGGTCATCCGTCGATCCCGCGCCGAGACCGACCCACTGACGATCTGGATGGACGATGGCGTCGAGAGCCTTGAGCGCCGCCGGGCCATCGTGGCGACGGTGATCGACCACGTTGACGTGTTCAGCGTCGGCCGCGGGCGGCGCAAGCCTCCCGAGGTCACGTCGATCAAGGTCAGGCCGGTCGGCGCGATGGACGAGGGTTCTTCGAGCTGACCGACTTGGCCCGGTCGGCAAGGCAGCCGTCGCTGGACGTCCTCCCACACCGGGTCCACGACAGGGGCATAGTCGTGCACCTCGGCAGTGAAGCCCACATCTCCGGTGCGCAGGCCGGTGACCAGCCACAGAATTCCGGGCACCGCGGCTCCGAGGCCCGAACCCAGATCATCGGCGCACGAGCAGCACACCCACCAACGGAACGTGCCCCACACCCAAATCGCGGGTGCGGGGCACGTTCCGTACGAGCCTGAGGACGTCAGGCGGCGGCGAGCACAGCCTGCGGCTCGTCCACGGGGGAGGACGTCGCCGCGTTGTACCTGTCGCGGTCGAGGATCTTCTCCCGCGAAGCCACAATCAACGGAGTTACAACTTGACCAGCAACGTTGGTAGCCGTACGCATCATGTCCAGGATCGGGTCGATGGCCATGAGCAGACCGACGCCCTCCAGGGGGAGGCCCAGCGTCGACAGTGTGAGGGTCAGCATGACCGTCGCACCGGTGAGACCGGCGGTGGCCGCGGAACCGATCACCGAGACGAACGCGATCAGGACGTAGTCACCGACACCCAGCTGGACGTCGAAGATCTGCGCGATGAAGATCGCCGCCAGCGCCGGATAGATCGCGGCGCAGCCGTCCATCTTGGTGGTCGCACCGAACGGGACCGAGAAGGAGGCGTACTCCTTCGGGACGCCGAGGCGCTCGGTGACCTTCTGGGTGACCGGC
Organism: Streptomyces sp. NPDC037301; assembly: GCF_055602785.1. Classification (NCBI taxonomy): domain Bacteria; kingdom Bacillati; phylum Actinomycetota; class Actinomycetes; order Kitasatosporales; family Streptomycetaceae; genus Streptomyces; species Streptomyces sp. NPDC037301. The sequence continues at coordinate 103,320 of NZ_JBVJWD010000005.1, read as the reverse complement.
ATCGTGCCGACCGAGGAGCGGGAGACGAAGGCCAGCTGGATCGCCGGCCAGGCGCCCTTGAAGAACTGCAGCGGGCTGAGCTTGGCGACGGTGACGAGCAGCAGCGGGTACACACCGAACAGCACCAGGGCGCAGCCGATGTAGACGTCGGCGGTGAACGTCGCGTACTTGCCGATCAGGTCCCAGCCGTAGTCGGCGATCGCGTAGCCGATGAGGCCGATGGTGCCGATGGGGGCGAGGCGGATGACCCACCACAGGGCCTTCTGGAGCAGCTCCAGGACGGACTCGCTGAGGGTGAGGATCGGCTGGGCCTTCTCACCGAGCTGGAGAGCTGCGATACCGGCGACGGCCGCCATGAAGACGATCTGGAGCACGTTCAGCTCGGTGAACGGCGTGATCACGTTGTCCGGGATGATGCCGGTGAGGAAGTCGAGCCAGGAGCCCGCGTGCTCCGGCAGCTTGCCGTCCTTCGGGGTGAGTCCCGTACCGAAACCCGGGTTGGTGATCAGGCCGATCGCGAGGCCGATGGCGACCGCGATCAGCGAGGTGATCATGAACCAGAGCAGGGTACGGGTGGCCAGCCGGGCGGCGTTGTTGACCTTGCGCAGGTTGGTGATCGACACCAGGATCGCGAAGAAGACGAGCGGCGCGACGGCCAGCTTCAGCAGCTGGACGAAGATGTGGCCGACCTTGTCGAGCGTGCTGTAGAGCCAGTTGATGTCGTATGTACGGGCAAGCCACCCGAGTGCGACGCCGAGGACGAGACCGGCGACTATCTGGGCCCAGAACGGGACCTTGGGTATACGGAAACCGGAGCCGGAGCCGGACGGGCTGTCGGTCGCGGCGGCGGACGCGGGATTCGCGGACACGGACACACTCCAGATGTGACGCATCGGGGCGCACGGGGACGTCGTGCGGGGGGACGGGGGTGCGGCGCCCGCGTCAGGGGGCGGCGCCGCTGCATGGTGCCGGTTCAGACGTTGCGGCAACAGACCGCGGACATACAGCGGCATAGATCGACGTGCAGGCGCTCCACGAGCGGGACGCTCGCGGCGAATCGATGGCGCACTGCTGTCTTCATGCCGAACACGTTAACACTTGAACTTTGAGAACCTCAAAGGTCTTCTTTGGGTGAGAACACGGCCCGGAGCGTCCGGCACACGCGCGGGAACGACGAAACCCCAGTACAGGAGCGCTCGCTCCGGCACCGGGGTTTCATACGGAAACTGTGCGGGGTGTGAGGAACCTTACGTAGCCCTTACGTCATCCTCACCGGGTCGTCACTGGGTGACGTGGTCCTCGCGGGTCCGGTTCGCTTCGAGCCGCGCCTTCGTGCGGTCGACCGTGGACACGATCTGCGCGGACATCTCGTCACGCTGCTTGCGCAGCAGCACGTAGCTGAGCGGCGCGGACAGGACCAGAGCGAGCAGGATCACCCAGATGAAATTGGAGCCACCCGCCCCCGAGGGAAGCAGACCGAAGTGGACGGCCGCGGCTGCGACGGCGAAGCAGCCGACGAAGATGCTGAGGCGCATCGCGGTGTACCGAATCGTCGCGCTCGGCTTGGCAGCGGACACAGTTGGCCCCTCTCTCTACGTACGACAGTCCTGCGATCCTGCCCGTCCAGTGAAGCATGCCCCGGAATCGATCACTTCGGAGGGTTGCACCAAAAGGGGTCCGACGGGGCCGCGTGCCTGTCGGCGGATCGGGGCCGAGGCCCTCAGCCGAGCGGCAGCAGCATGATGATGTCGTCGCGGTCGTCGCCGTCAGCCACCCGTATCGCGTCGGGCACCCGCCCGACCTCCTTGTACCCGCACGAGGCGTAGAACCGGTCCACACCGGTGCCGCCGCGGCAGGTGAGCCGGATCGCCTCCATCCCCTCCATCCCGCGCGCGGCCTGTGCCGCGGCGTCCATCAGGTCGCGCCCGTAACCCTTGCCCTGGTGGCGCGGGTGGACCATCACCGTGTAGAGCCAGAGCCAGTGGGTCATCAGCCGGTGCGTGTTGAACGCCAGGAAGGCCGTGGCCGCGACGGCGCCCTCCTCGTCGTAACCGACCAGCAGCCGGGTCCGCCCCTCGGCCATGGCGACCAGGTGCTTGACCAGTTCGGGCCGGACGTCGTCGGCCGTGACGGGCGGTACGAAGCCGACCGCACCGCCCGCGTTGGAGACATCGGTCCACAGCTCGGCGATGCCGTCCCGCAGGGTGCGGTCGAACTTGGGATCCAGCTCAAAAGTAAGCGCCATAGGCGCAGATTAACTATTACCGATCCATCACCTCAAGCCTTGTCCGGTACGCGAGAAAGCCCCGGCCGGCGGCCGGGGCTCTCATAACATCCGAACTACTGACGACGCGGCAGGTCGAACGGGTCAGACGCGCATCGGCTGCGGCGACTCGCGCCGCCCGGCGTCCGGGCCCGGGTACTCGCGGATGATCTCGTACCGCGTGTTGCGCTCGACGGGCCGGAAGCCCGCGTCACGGATCAGGTCCAGCAGGTCCTCGCGGCCGAGCTTGTTCGGCGTGCCGTAGTTGTCCGCATCGTGCGTGATCTTGTACTCGACGACCGAGCCGTCCATGTCGTCCGCGCCGTGCTGCAGCGCGAGCTGGGCGGTCTGCACACCGTGCATCACCCAGAAGACCTTGACGTGCGGGACGTTGTCGAAGAGGAGCCGCGAGACCGCGAAGGTCTTCAGCGCCTCGGCGCCGGTCGCCATCGTCGTCCGCGCCTGGAGCTTGTTGCGGACCTTGCCGTCCTTCATGTCCACGAAGTCGTGCTGGTAGCGCAGCGGGATGAAGACCTGGAAGCCGCCGGTCTCGTCCTGCAGCTCGCGCAGCCGCAGCACATGGTCGACGCGGTGACGTGGCTCCTCGATGTGCCCGTACAGCATCGTCGCCGGGGTCTTCAGGCCCTTCTCGTGGGCGAGACGGTGGATGCGCGACCAGTCTTCCCAGTGGGTGTTGTGGTCCACGATGTGCTGGCGGACCTCCCAGTCGAAGATCTCCGCGCCGCCACCGGTCAGCGACTCCAGACCGGCCTCGATCAGCTCGTCGAGGATTTCGGAGGCGGAGAGCCCGGAGATGGTCTCGAAGTGGTGGATCTCGGTGGCGGTGAACGCCTTGAGGGAGACCTGCGGCAGGGCCTCCTTCAGCGCACTGAGCGAGCGCGGGTAGTAACGCCACGGCAGGGTGGGGTGCAGCCCGTTGACGATGTGCAGCTCGGTGAGGTTCTCGCCCTCCATCGCCTTCGCCAGCCGGACGGCTTCCTCGATGCGCATGGTGTACGCGTCCTTCTCGCCCGGCTTGCGCTGGAACGAGCAGTAAGCGCACGACGCGGTGCACACATTGGTCATGTTGAGGTGCCGGTTGACGTTGAAGTGCACGACGTCGCCGTTCTTGCGCGTACGCACCTCGTGCGCGAGGCCACCGAGCCAGGCCAGGTCGTCCGACTCGTAGAGGGCGATGCCGTCCTCGCGGGTCAGCCGCTCCCCTGCGCGGACCTTCTCCTCCAGCTCGCGCTTGAGCCCAACGTCCATGCGGCTGCCTCCCAGTTGTCGACGCGCTGTGCCTTTCCCGGTGATACCGGGCGAAACCCCCGGTCACCCGGGGGCTCCACCACGTTACGCCTACGCCTCCTCGGGAAGTCCCCCGACCCGGTTCTCCCACTTGGTGGAGAGCACGATGGTGGTGCGCGTGCGCGAGACACCCTTCGTACCGCTGAGCCGGCGGATGGTCTTCTCCAGGCCGTCCACGTCACCGACCCGCACCTTGAGCATGTACGAGTCGTCGCCCGCGATGAACCAGGCGTCCTCGATCTCCGCGAGGTCCTTCAGCCGGCGCGCCACGTCCTCGTGATCGGCGGCGTCGGAGAGCGAGATACCGATCAGGGCCGTGACCCCGAGCCCCAGGGACGCGGCGTCGACGGTGGCGCGGTAGCCGGTGATGACACCGGCGGTTTCCAGCCGGTTGATGCGGTCGGTGACGCTGGGCCCGGAGAGCCCTACGAGCCGCCCCAGCTCGGCGTACGAGGCCCTGCCGTTCTCCCTGAGGGCCTGAATGAGCTGCCTGTCCACCGCGTCCATGTGACTGAAACCTTCCATTGTTCAGCAGTATCGCGAGTTTACGTGTAGAATCTAAGGCATGCAGGCTTCAGCGCCTGCAAATCTTTCCGAACATCCAAAAAATGCTTTCGAATCTTCAGGAGTGAGAACACCGTGTACACGATCGAGATGGCCTACGCCCGAATGCGCGAGCTGCAGGACCTGGCCAACCGCTCGCGTGCCCACCAGCCCGCCGCCGCGCACCGGGTCGACAAGACCCGCACCTCGCGCGCCAAGAAGAAGCGCTGACCGCAGGTTCAGCCTCCGGAGCCGCGAGAGCCGCCACCGAGCTCTCCCTCCCATCGGCGGTACAGGTCGTGCGGCACCCCCGCCGCGTCCAGCACCCGCCCCGCGACGAAGTCCACCAGATCCTGGATGTGCGTCGCCCCCGCATAGAACGCCGGAGAGGCGGGCAGCACGACGGCGCCCGCCTCGTCCAGGCTCACCAGATGCTTCAGCGTCTGGCCGCTCAGCGGTGTCTCGCGCACCGCGACGACCAGCTTCCGCCGCTCCTTGAGCGTCACACTCGCGGCCCGCTGGAGCAGATCCTTCGAGAGTCCGAGCGCCACCCCGGCCACACATGCCGTCGAAGCCGGGACGATCAGCATCCCCTTCGCCGGGTACGACCCCGAGGACGGCCCGGCGGCGAGATCACCGGCCGCCCAGTGCCGTACACCCTCGATGTCCACATCGAAGGTGTGCGGCTTCCCGTCCGCCCCTCGCGCGAGCCAGCTGCGCAGATCCTCCTGCCAGTGCGCGTCGCGGAACGCGATCCCGGTCTCGTCCAGCAGCGTCAGCCGCGACGCCCGGCTCACCACCAGATCGACGCTCTCCCCCGCGGCCAGCAGACCGCGCAGCACGGCGGCGGCGAATGGGGTGCCCGAAGCGCCTGAAACCCCGACAATCCAAGGCTGCCGCTGGTGCTGACTCACTGAAGTCCCGGAATCCACACAGCCGAGCCTATCCGGCTGCCCGAACCCGGAACCGAGTGAGCTGCCTCAGCCGTTTTGAGGGGTGGAGACAGGGGCGACACAGGAGACCGGCAGGGGGGCCGCGATGGCCGCATCGTCACATCGAATTGCACCGGCGTGGAGCGCGGGCGACCGCGCGAAGGCCGCGGCCAAGCTGATGCTGGGCTGGGTGGCGTTCCTCTGGATGCTCGAAGTCGTCGACGTGTCGAGTGGCCACTCACTGGACACGTACGGGATCGAGCCGCGCCGGCCCGGCGAACTGCTGGACGTCGTGCCCGCTTCCTTCATCCACTTCGGCTTCGGCCATGTCGCCTCCAACAGCGTGCCGCTGCTGATCTTCGGCTTCCTGGCCGCGCTGGGCGGCATACGCCGGTTCGCGGCCGTGGCCGCGCTGATCATCGTGGTCGACGGTCTCGGGGTCTGGCTGGTCTCGCCGGCCGGCTCCAACACGGCGGGCGCGTCCGGACTGGTCTTCGGCCTCTTCGGCTATCTGCTGGTCCGCGGCTTCGTGGACCGCAGAGTGCTGGACATCGGCGCCGGGCTGGTGATCGGCGCGATATGGGGGTCGTCGATCCTGCTGGGGATCTCCCCCGCCAACACCTCGGTCAGCTGGCAGGGCCACCTGTTCGGACTGGCGGCGGGCGTGGCGGCGGCGTTCGTCTTCCGCCGCCGGAGCACGACGGCACCCGCCCCATCGCTCATGCCGTAGGGCCCGTCCGGCTCAGACCGTCAGACCCCGCACCAGCAGATCCAGCAGCGCGCACGCGAACAGCGCTATTCCGATGAACCCGTTGACCGAGAAGAACGCCCGGTTCAGCCGGGACAGATCGTGCGGGCGCACCACCCGGTGCTCGTACACGAAGGCGACGGCGACGATCACCATGCCGATCCAGTAGAAGAGCCCCGCCTCCGTGGCCAGCCCGAACCAGACGAGCAGCCCGGTCGTCACCACGTGGCTGACCCGCGCACCCCAGAGCGCGGCCGGAATCCCGAACCGGGCCGGCACCGACAGCACCCCGTGCGCCCGGTCCGCCTGGACGTCCTGGCAGCCGAAGATCAGGTCGAAGCCACCGATCCAGATCCCGACGGCGAGACCGAGGATCACCGCGTCCCACGACCAACTGCCGGTCACCGCCAGCCAGGCACCGATCGGCCCTATCGCCTGCGCGATACCGAGGATGGCGTGCGGGTAGTGGGTGAACCGCTTCCCGTACGGATAGACCACCATCGGTACGACGGCGACCGGCGCGAGCGCCAGACAGAGCGGGTTCAGCAGAGCCGCCGCCCCGAGGAAGACGACAACAGCGACGAGCGCCCCCGTCCACGCCGACTTCACGGACACCGCCCCGGTGACCAGTTCCCGGCTCGCGGTGCGCGGGTTACGGGCGTCGATCTCCCGGTCGATGATCCGGTTGCAGGCCATCGCGAACGTCCGCAGCCCCACCATGGCGATGGTGACGAGCAGCAGCCTGACCCAGTGGATGGACTTGTCCGCCTGGAACATCGCGGTCAGGGCGGCGATGTAGGCGAAGGGCAGCGCGAAGACCGAGTGCTCGATCATCACGAGCCGCAGAAACGCCTTGACCTTGCTGTTCGGTTGTACGGGCCCTGAGCCCAGTGCTGCTTCGGCGGCACTCACAGTCCGTATTCCTTCCACCGGCGGTCGACCTTCGCCGCCGTCTGAGGGTCGGACTCGACCATGTTCGGCCAGCCCCCGTCCCGGGTGTAACCCTCCTCGGGCCACTTCTTCGTCGCGTCGATGCCCGCCTTGCCACCCCAGAACTGCTGGTAGGAAGCATGGTCGAGATGATCGACGGGCCCCTCGGTGACGGTGAGGTCACGCGCGTAGTCCGTATTGCCGAGCGCCCGCCACGCCACCTCGTGCAGATCGTGGACGTCGCAGTCGGAGTCCACGACGACGATCAGCTTGGTCAGCGACATCATGTGCGCACCCCAGATGGCACTCATCACCTTCTGGGCGTGCTTCGGGTACTTCTTGTCGATCGAGACGATCGCACAGTTGTGGAAACCGCCCGCCTCCGGCAGGTGGTAGTCCACGATGTCCGGCACGATGATCTTGAGGAGCGGCAGGAAGAACCGCTCCGTGGCCCGCCCCAGCGGCCCGTCCTCGGTCGGCGGCCGGCCCACCACGATCGACTGCAGCAGCGGACGCTTCCGCATGGTCACGCAGTCGATGGTCAGTGCGGGAAACGGTTCCTGCGGCGTGTAGAAGCCGGTGTGGTCGCCGAACGGCCCCTCGGGAAGCATCTTCCCGGGCTCCAGCCACCCCTCGATGACGACCTCCGCCTGCGCCGGGACCTGCAACGGCACGGTCTTGCAGTCGACCATCTCGATCCGCTTGCCCTGGATGAACCCGGCGAAGAGGTACTCGTCGATGTCCCCCGGCAGCGGCGCGGTGGAGGCGTACGTCACCGCGGGCGGCGCCCCGAACGCGATCGCGACCGGCAGCCGTTCCCCGCGCTTGGCGGCGACCTGGTAGTGGTTGCGGCTGTCCTTGTGGATCTGCCAGTGCATCCCGATGGTCCGCCGGTCGTGGCGCTGGAGGCGGTACAGACCCAGGTTCCGCACACCCGTCTCCGGGTGCTTCGTATGAGTGAGCCCCAGGTTGAAGAAGGATCCGCCGTCCTCGGGCCAGGTGAAGAGCGCGGGCAGCTGATCCAGATCCACGTCGTCGCCGGTGAACACGACCTCCTGCACGGGCGCGCTCTCGGACTTCACCTTCTTCGGCGGCACATGCACCATCGAGCCGAGCTTCCCGAATGCCTCCCGCACCCCGACGAAGCCGTGCGGCAGCTCCGGCTTGAGCAGCCCGCCGATCTTGTCGCTGATATCGGCGTACGACTTCAGCCCGAGCGCCTTGAGCAGCCGCTTGTCGGTCCCGAAGACATTCATGGCCAGGGGCATCGAGGACCCCTTGACGTTCTCGAAGAGCAACGCGGGCCCGCCCGCCTTGTTCACCCGGTCGACGATCTCGCCGACCTCCAGATACGGGTCGACCTCGGCCTTGATGCGCTTGAGCTCGCCCTCGCGCTCCAGGGCCCGGAGGAGGGAACGAAGATCGTCGTAAGCCATGCCGTCCAGTTTGTCATCACCCCTGGCGATCACCTGGGGTGCCCCACCTCAGCGCCCCTCACGGAACGCGGACGCGCCCGTGTCCGCCCGGGACGGTACGGCGGAAGGCGGCCTGTGCCGTGTCGAGGAGGTGGCGCAGGCTGAGACCGTCCGGGGCGACGGCGGTGACCAGCGCGGCGGGACCGGCGAGCGGTGTCAGCACGGCCTGGCCGTCTTCCGGGGAGCCGCCGAGCAGTTGGACTTCAAGGGGCGTCTTCTCGAAGACCGGGTCGACGATCAGGAGCTGCCCGGCCGCACGGTGGCCGGCGAGGACGGCGGGGCCGTCCCAGCCGGGTGCACCCGGTCCGTACTCGGCCTGTTGGTCCAGCAGAGTCCGCCCACCGCGTCGGACGGTGAGACGGGTCGCCACATGGCCGGGAGATTCGCCCGTGCGTCCAAGGATCTGTTCCTCACGCAGTACGAGCCGTGCGGTGGGGGCGAGGTCGACGGTCCAGGTCTGGCGCAGATCGCTGCCACCCGCGCAGATCAACGGCTTGGGGAGCCAGTGGAGCTGTGCGTGCTCCCCTGCCGTCAGATGCACGTCGTACGTGGCGTGCTCGGAGGTCGGGCCCCGCAGGGCGAGGGTCGCGGCGGCGGAGGTGATGTGCAGCGCCGCGCCCTGCTGGGCGGTCGCTTCGATGCGCAGCCGGTCACCGCCGAGAGGGGCACTCATCGCGCCGACGACGCACACCCGCGCCTCGCTCCCGTGTGAGCGCAGACGGCGCAGTTCGAAGGGCCCGTCACCGTCGAGGACGGGCAGCGTGGTGGTGCCGTCGGCGGCGGCTGCCATGATGCGGGCGGTGGCACGTACGCCCACTGCAGTCCGCCCAGGAGCCGCCGCGGCCGACGGGGATACGAGGGTCATGCTGGGCCTGCGGTCCAGTCGGTGAGTCGCCCGCGGACCCAGTCGGCAACCGGCTTCGCACCGCCCTCGGTCTTGAGGGAGGTGAAGGCGACAGGGAGGTGGCCGCGCTGGACCTCGGCGTCGCGCGCCATGCCCTCCAGGTCGGAGCCGACGTAGGGGGCGAGGTCGGTCTTGTTGATGACGAGGAGGTCCGAATTGGTGACGCCGGGGCCGCCCTTGCGCGGGATGTCGTCGCCGCCCGCCACATCGATGACGAAGATCTGGGCGTCGACCAGGCCCTTGGAGAAGGTGGCGGTGAGGTTGTCGCCGCCCGATTCCACCAGAACCAGGTCGAGGGGGCCGATGGCGTTCTCCAGGTCCTCGACGGCTTCGAGGTTTGCGGAGATGTCGTCGCGGATCGCGGTGTGCGGGCAGGCTCCGGTCTCCACCGCGGTGATCCGCTCGGCGGGCAGTACCGCCTCGCGGAGCAGGAATTCGGCGTCTTCGCGCGTGTAGATGTCGTTGGTGACCACGGCGATGGACAGCTCGTCGCGCAACGCCCGGCACAGGGCTGCGACGGTGGCGGTCTTGCCCGAGCCGACCGGCCCGCCCAGGCCGATCCGCAGGGCACGCCGGGTGCCGTCGGGGCGCCGGGGTTCAGCGCTGTAGGTGTGGCGTTCGGGGAACGTCTCTGCGTGGTCGAGGTGCATACGGGCTCCAGTCGTGCGTGGTGTTCCGTGGTCGTGGGTGTCAGGAGGCGAAGAGGCGTACCGGCCAGGCGGCGTGCTGCTGCGCGGTGATGTCCAGCAGCGGCGCGGAGGCGGCGGGCAGGGCGTCGAGCCCCTCCTCGGGGATACGCCCGGCGGCCGCGGCCGCCCCGGCGGCGGTCCGGTCGAGGTCGGGGGCGAGGCGTGCGAGGACGGCGGTGGCGTCGAACGGGTCCAGGCTCAGCAGCCGGACCGCCGCAGTGGCCGGGCCGCTGACGGTTTCGTACGCCACCGCATACGCGGCATCCAGCGGTGCCAGCCCGGCCGACCGCGCGGCCAGACCCAGCACCACCGGCTGGTGCGCGCCGCGCGGCCGGGCCGCGGCCAGTGCGTCCAGCTCGGCCGACGGCCAGGTCGCGCGGGCGGCCCGCATCATCTGCCGCCCCAGCTTGCGGGCAGTGGTCCGCAGCGCCTGCACCGGAGTACGGGCGTCGGCGGCCTCGTCCAGCGCCAGCGGATCGTGGCCCGCGGCGGCCGCGGCGGCCAGTGCCGCCGCGACCAGGCCCGCGGTGTGCAGCCGCCCCCGGCAGAATTCCTCCAGCGAGTCCGCATCCTTGATACGGCCCGCGGCCACGGCCGGCTCGGCTCCGCCGGAGTGCGCGTGCCCTCCGGCGGGGAAGCGGCCGTCGGCCAGGACGAACAGCGCGGCGCGGCTCATTTTCCCAGGTCACCTTTCGTCACTCATCGTCGAAGCTCACGCTTCACAGCTCGCCGCTCGGGATCTCAGAAGAGGAAGTACCGCTGCGCCATGGGGAGTTCACGGGGATAGTTCCGCTCGACGATCTGGCCGTCGATGCGGGTCGTCACGTCCTCCACCTTTGCGCCCCCGACGATCACCTCGAAGGTGTCGGGGTCGATCCGGACATCGGGGGTGGCGCTGTTCTCCTTCATGTCCGCCTTGCCGATGTCACGTGTGCTGCTGATGGCCTTGAACTGCTTGCCCAGCGGGAGACGTTCGGGCAACCCGTTGTCGATGGCCCGTTGGGTGACGAAGTTGAACGAGGTGGAGCGGGGCGCCAGGCCCGTGGCGCCCCACATGGCGCGGGGCAGGACCGGCTGCGGGGTCGGGATGGACGCGTTGGCGTCGCCCACCTGCGCGTACGCGATCTGCCCGCCCTTGATCACCTGGTGCGGCTTGACCCCGAAGAACTTCGGCTCCCACAGCACCAGGTCGGCCAGCTTGCCGGGCTCCACGGACCCGACCACTGCGTCGATTCCCTGGGCGATCGCCGGGTTGATGGTGTACTTCGCGACGTACCGCCGGGCGCGCCTGTTGTCGGCTCCCACCAGCCGCCCGCCCTCCGGCTCTTCACCCTCCGGCCGCTTGTCACCCTCCAGGAGGCCCCGCCGCGTCTTCATGACGTGCGCGGTCTGCCAGGTACGCATGATCATCTCGCCGATGCGCCCCATGGCCTGAGCGTCCGACGACATGATCGAGATGGCACCGAGGTCGTGCAGAATGTCCTCGGCGGCCATCGTGGAGGGCCGGATGCGGGAGTCCGCGAAGGCCAGGTCCTCCTTGATCTTCGGATTGAGGTGATGGCAGACCATCACCATGTCGAAGTGCTCCTTGACCGTGTTGATGGTCAGTGGCCGGGTGGGGTTGGTGGAGGCGGGCAGCACATTGCCCTCATGCACCATCTTGATCATGTCGGGGGCATGGCCGCCTCCCGCGCCCTCGATATGGAAAACATGGATGGAACGGCCATCGATGGCCCGAATGGTGTCGTCGACAAAGCCCGCCTCGTTCAACGAGTCGGCATGGAGCGCGAGTTGGACGCCAGTCTCCTCGCAGACCTTCAGGCACTTCTTGATGACCGCCGGTGTGGCGCCCCAGTCCTCGTGGATCTTGAAACCGATGACGCCCGCGTCCACCTGGTCGTACATCGACTTCTCCGACATGGTGGCGCCCTTGCCGAGCAGCCCGATGTTGACCGGGAAGGAGTCCAGCGCCTCGAATGTCCGGGCGAGATGCCAGGAACCGGGTGTGACGGTGGTGGCGGTGCTGCCCTCCGCCGGCCCCGTACCGCCCCCGATGAGCGTGGTCACGCCCGCGGACAGCGCCTCACCGACCTGCTCGGGGCAGATGAAGTGGACGTGCGTGTCGACCCCGCCCGCAGTGAGGATCTTCCCGTTGCCCGCGATGACCTCCGTATCGGGGCCGATGACGAAGTCCGTGGGAATCGGGCCGACGTCGTTGTGGTTGTCGGCCCCCCCGTGGAGGGGGTCCATGGTCTCGTCGTTGTACGCCTTGCCGAGCGCGGTGATACGGCCGTCGCGGATGGCGACATCGGCCTTGACGATGCCCCAGTGGTCCAGGACGACCGCACCGGTGATCACCGTGTCGGGGGGCATGACGGCATCGCCGCCATCGGACTCACCGGGGCCGCCCTTCCCGTCGGCGTCGGCCGGGTCGCGCGGCGCGGTGGACTGCCCCATCGACTCACGGATCACCTTGCCGCCGCCGAAGACCATCTCGTTCCCGCTGCGCCCGGGACCGCCCGACCAGTCGTCCTCGATCTCGATCCGCAGCTCCGTGTCGGCGAGGCGGATGCGGTCGCGGACCGTCGGGCCGAACCGGTCCGCGTACGCGGCGCGGGTCAGAGGGTCGGAGCGTTCGGGGAGCTCCGGGCAGCAAGGACACTCGGCGAAGTCAGTCATCGGACTCGCCCCCACCCTCACCGAACGGACCCTCCGTGTTGTCGAGTGAGCCGTCGATCTTTCCGGGCAGACCGTCGGTCCTTTCGCGCAGTCCGTGGACCAGTCGCTTGCCCTCGATGGGTACGAGTTCGACTTCTTCGGTGATGCTGGGCTCGAAGCGTACGGAGCTGCCGGCCGGGACGTGCAGACGCTTGCCCCAAGCGGCCTTGCGGTCGAACTCCAGCCCGGAGTTGGCCTCGGCGAAGTGGTAGTGGGAACCGATCTGAACGGGACGGTCGCACGGGTTCTTGACGGTCAGGGACGTGATCTCACGCCCCTCGTTGAAGCGCACCAATTCGTCTTCCGGCTTCGCGGAGTAATCGATTCTCCCTGGGTGGACCAGCCCCTCTTCCTCCTCGCCCGCCTCCGGGAAGGGGTCGTGGATGGTGACCAGTTTCGTACCGTCGGGGAACGTGGCCTCCACCTGCACGTTTTTGATCATCTCGGGGATGCCCTCCATGACCTCCTCACGGGACAATAACTTCCGTCCGGAAGACATGAGTTCCGCTACGGTGCGGCCGTCCCGGGCCCCCTCGAGGACATGCACGGTCAACAGCGCCACCGTCTCGGGGTAGTTGAGCCGAACCCCCCGAGCCCGACGCTTCTGGGCGACGTCCGCCGCCAAATGAATCATCAGGCGCTCTTGTTCATGTGGAGTCAGGTGCACAGCCATTCCCCCTGCGTTCGCCCTGCCCAGGGCTTCTGCCCCGGGCGCTTGCGCTGGGGCCCGGCCACGCACCATCGGCAGTGCGGGCGGAGTCTCCACGACTTCACGCCCACGCCATCGGCGCAGCACGGCTTCCTCGGCCATCCCGGCCGCAGCCCCTCGCGGAACCATCATGATCACGCCGACAGAGCCGGAAACGAGCACAGCTCGACCGCCGCCCATATGAGTGACGGTCGAGCCGATACGCCCGAACCTGAGGCTCCCCTGTGGTTCAATCGCGGCCGCCTGGTCACCCAGTGGCCATCAACACCGGAAGGCTCCGCGCGGTATTCAAGGCACTTACGGCCTGTGAACATCTTCGGGCTCCGTGCCCCGCCCCGCCGACCTGCCCTGCTGGAGCCGTCCGCCCCGGCTCTCGGCGATCCGCAGCGCATCGGTCAGGCACTCGGCCAACCGGGCGGCAGCGAAGCGGAGTTCCGTCACTGTCGCGCCTGCGGCGGCAATGATCGGCCTGGCGCAGTCGAGGACCTCGGCCGCCATGCCAAGTTGCACGACCTCCATCTGGTCCGCGACGCGCGAAACATATCCATGGCCGTCCGTACGCAGATAGCACGGCCCGCCATCCGGCCTGGCCCATGGAAGTAACCGGGCGCTGATGGAATCGAGTTGCTCGGCGTCGAGGGCCCCGCCTGGGCGCTGCTGAAAGCGACCGAGCAGCATACCGGTGAGTCACTCACCGGATCACGGATGTTCACCTCCGCGCTGGCCGCGGCCCGCATGGCGGAGCCGTACCCCGACCTGCTCGCCGCCAGTTCCCACCTGCTCGCCGTGGGCCGTAATTGACACCGGCTACTCTGGGCCCGTCACCGGGGCGGGACAAGCCCCGCCATCTCTCCGCAGGGGGACCTTTCCACCATGTTCCGGGCCCTGATCTATCTCCTGCCTCTGGCGCTGACGATCTACGCGTTCATCGACTGCCTGAACACCCCCGAGGACGAGGCCAAGCACCTGCCGAAGATCGCCTGGGTCTTCATCATCCTGCTGTTCTGGATCGTCGGCCCGATCGTCTGGCTGGCCGCGGGCAAGATGCGCCAGGTGCCCGCCGGGGGCCGTACGCCGTCCGAATGGCACCGCAATCACCGATCGCAGTGGGTGGCGCCGGACGACAATCCGGAGTTCCTGAAGGCGCTGAAGGACGAGAACAAGAAGGACGAGTCGCTCCTCAAGGACTGGGAGGCGGATCTGCGCCGCCGTGAGGAGGAGCTCAAGCGTCGCGAGAGCGGGACGGGGCCGGAGGAGTCGGCGCCACCCGCTTCTTAGACCGACCGGCAAATGGGGGGCGGCGTCGCGAAGGGCCGGCCGGTCCTTGTCGGCGGCCCGTGCATGTCGTTGGACACGCTGCGGCCGTCATGGGTGCCGGGAATCGGCTGTCCGCACGGTGGAGAGTGGGCGCGTGAACGACTACCGCGCCATGCTCGCCACCGCCCTCGCCGAGGCCCGTGCCGGGCTCGCCGAGGGCGGCATTCCCATCGGTGCCGCGCTCTACGGGCCGGACGGCAGCCTCCTCGGCCGCGGCCACAACCGCCGCGTCCAGGACGGCGATCCGTCCATGCACGCGGAGACGGCGGCGTTCCGAGCGGCCGGACGGCAGCGCTCGTACCGGGGCACGACGATGGTGACGACGCTCTCCCCGTGCTGGTACTGCTCCGGCCTCGTGCGGCAGTTCGGGATCTCGCGGGTGGTGATCGGCGAGGCGGAGACCTATCCCGGCGGGCACGACTGGCTGGCCCGGCACGGAGTGGAGATCGTGCTGCTCGACGATGCCGAATGCGTCGCGATCATGCGGGACTTCGTACGGGACCATCCCGACGTGCGGAACGAGGACATCGGCGTTGACTGATTTATCGCCCCGAGTCCCCGATCGTTCGAAAATCTTCATCTTTCTCCAACACCCTGCCGATATCCTTGTGTTGACGGTGTGACAGATCGGGTGGGGCGTCGGCGCTGGGGGTGCTGTGGAGAGAGAGCTGTACGGGCGCGAGGCGATCTTCGGCAACGACGGACTTGCGGCGCGTCTGACAGGTCTCACTCCGTACGGCTCCGCCCGGGTCGCGTACGAGCATCGTGACGATCCGCCGGTCGCCGTGCTGACCGGCGGCCGCGGCATGGGAAAGACGGCCGCGCTCAAGCAGCTGCGCCATCTGTACCGGGAGATCACCCCGGTGGCCCTGGTCGACTGCGAGGCCGTCGTGCCGCCCGCGGACCCGGGCCCCGGCTGGACTCCGGTCACCGGGGCGCTGCCGGAGCTCGCCACCCAGCTGACGGCGAAGGTGCATGCCGCGCGGCCGGTGCAGTTTCCCCGGCTGAGCCTCGGGCTCGTGGCGGTCGCCTCGATCTCCTGGACGCGGGAGGACGAGACGCGGGCGCAGCGGGATCTGCAGTCGCTCGGCCCGGTGCTGGCGACCGTCGACACCCGTGGGGACGCGGCGACGGGCTGGGTCACCAAGGTGCTGACGAAGCTGGCCGCGAGTGCCTTCGACTCGGTGGTCCCGCTGGCCGGGATGGTCGCCGAGGCGACGATCGAGACGGTGCTGGAGGAGACGTTCAGCCGGTTCCAGCGGCGTTCGGCGGACTGGTACGGGAGTTATCCGCACGCGGGTGGCAACGGCAGGATCGGGCTGCGGCAGCTGGCGGTCGATTTCGAGCGCGGCGGTGATCTGCGCCGCCGGGCCGAGGATCATCTGGTGCTCGCGCTGGTCGCGGATCTGGTGCGGGCGTACGGGGGTCTGGCGCGGGGCGCCCGTCGGGGCCGTCCGGTGCTGCTGCTGGACAACGCGCACACGAGGCTGGGGCGGCAGCTGGTCGAGCCGGTACTGCGGCAGCGGACCGGTGGGGCGCGGGATCAGATCGCCGTGTTCGCCTCCTCGCGCACCCGCGGCCACGAGGGGCTGAGCCATGCGGTGCGCCGGCGGCTGCCCGAGGTGGCGCACGGCTCGCACTGGGCTCGCGGTTCGGAGGTGACGTCCGGGATCCTGGCCGTGGAGCTCACCCCGCTGGGCCCGGCGCACGTACAGGCGGCGTTCGACCGGCACGATCCGGTGGGCCGTACCCCGGCCGGGCTGGCACGTGGGGTGCACCGGCTGACGGGTGGGCGCCCGCTGGGTGTGGCGCTGTTGGCGCAGGCTGCGGGCGAGGCGCTGGTGCCGGGGACGCCGCGGCCGGGCTCGCTGGTGCCGGGGGCGCTGCTGGACCGCACGGTGGAGCTGCGTGAGGACCGGGCGCCGGTGCGGGTCGCGGACGAGCTGTTGGCTCAGCTGCTGCCGGGGCAGCAGCTCGACGTGCTGAGTGTGCTGGCCGCCGCGCACGGAGAGGACTCGGCGCGGCTGCTGGCCACGGCCCGGCTGCGCGGCCGCTCGCTGGACGGCGATGTGGCACTGCAGGTACGGGACATGCTGCGGGCCCAGGACTGGCCGGTCGGTCCCGAGTACTTCGTCGCCGATCCGCTGCTGCGTGCGCTGCTGCTGCACCGGCTGCGGTTCCAGGACGACGACCATCCGTACTACGCGGTATGGCGTGCGGTGCACGAGACGCTGCGCACGGCGTACGCGCCCGGGGGCCGCTGCCCGAGCGTCCCGCACCGGCTGCACCAGGAGCTGGTGCTGGGCAGGACGAGGGACTGCGTGACGCATCTGCGGGAGCGGTTCACCGACGGGGATGTCACCGCCTGGCTCGGCTCGTTGCGGTTCATCGCCTCGGCCCCGTATCCGCGTCCGCCCGGTTACGCCGGCCCCGATCCGCGGCGGGCGGTCGCGCTCGGCCGCGAGGCGGCCGGTTCGCTGCCGGACGGGGAGACGGGGCTCGCGGGGCTCGGCGAGCGGGCCGTGGAGCTCCAGTTGCAGCTGCGCCGGCTGCTGCACGCCGTATGGCTGCTGTCCGATCCACTGGCTCTGCCGGACGAAGAGGTGATCGACAAGATGGCGCACGAACTGCGACAACTGTCCGGCGGGCATCCGACGGGCAACAGCGTGCTGTGGGACGCGGCGACGCACTGGCCGCGGGACATCAGGGCCTGGCGGCCGCTGTCCATGCCGCCGGGATCGCCGGACACGGGTGGACCGGGCACGGGCGGAAGCGGGCAGAGGCGGGGGAACGGTGGCTCGGATGCGTAATCCACTGCGTTATCGCGTCTGGTACACGGCAAGGCAGAAGGTGGTCACCACGGTGGTGGTCGGCGCCCTGGTCGTCACGTCCGGCTGGTACGGCATCGGCCGGCTCACCGCCCCCGAGGACCGCTCGTGCGCGAAGGGTGTAGAGCGTCCGCAGGGCAGCGACGAGTGCATAGGTGTCTCCGGCGACGGTTACGACTTCGGGCGGCCGAAACTGACCGAGGTCGCCGCGGCCATCGCCCGGGAGAACAACACCCTCAAGCCCGGCCGGTACGCGACGGTCGCGCTGCTGCTGCCGCTGACGTCGACGGACGAAGCCATGCAGACGAAGATGCAGCGCGAGCTGCAGGGCGCGTTCGCCGAGCAGTACCGGGCCAACCATCTGTCGAACGAGCAGGTGCCGAAGATCCGGCTGGTTCTCGCCAACACGGGGAAGAACAACCTGCTGTGGCAGCCGACGGTGGACCGGCTGAAGAAGATGACCGGGGCCCCGGACCATCTGCGGGCCGTGTCGGGGGTCGCCACCAGCAGTACGCAGGTCAGGTCGGCGGTCAAAGAGCTGACCGCTGCGCACATCGCGGTCGTCGGTACCACGATCACCGCCGACGACATCGCCAACGGCCCGGGCGGCGACCCGTTCCCCGGTCTGGCGCGGGTGTCGCCGACGAACCGGGACGAGGCGCGGGCGCTGGCGCACTTCGGGAAGGTGAAGGCGGACAAGGCGCTGCTGGTGCAGGACACCCGCACCGGGGACCACTACACGGACACGCTGCGCGCGGCGTTCACCTCGCTGGTGAAGGGCACGCAGTACGAGCCGCAGCTGTTCACCTCGCGTAAGGACCCCAACGACGAGGGCACCACGGCCAACACCTTTCAGCAGATCACGCACCTGATCTGCGACACGGATGCGGATACGGTGTTCTTCGCCGGACGCCACACCCAGCTGCGGCAGTTCATCAACGCACTCGGGGCCCGCGGCTGCCAGAGCCGCCCGTTCACGATCCTGACGGGCGACGAGGGCTCGTACCTCGGCAGCGACAAGAAGCTCGACCGGGGTGCGCTGCGCCGCAAGGTGACGGTCCGCTACGCCTCGCTGGCGCACCCGGACGCCTGGGCGGTGGCGAAGGAGAAGGGCGGGGCGGCGACGGGCGGTTCCCCGGCGGACTACCGGAGCTTCCTGGACCTGCTGGCCACGGTGGCGAAGAAGCCCGTGGGACCGATCGGTCCGACCGGTCACCAGGAGCTGACCGACGGCCAGGTCATCATCGCGCACGACGCGATGTCGCTGGCGGTGCACGGCATCCGGCAGGCGACTGGGGAGGACGAGCAGCTTCCGCAGCCGGCGGACGTGGGTGAGCAGTGGCCGCGGGTGAAGGGTTCGCTGCGGGTGTCGGGGGCCAGTGGCTGGATCTGCCTGGACAACCACGGGAACCCGTACAACAAGGCGGTGCCGGTGGTGGAGCTGGCGCCCGAGGACGCCCGTCAGCGGTTCGTGGCGATCGCCTGGCCTGAGCGCACGCCGCCGGACCCGAAGTGCCTGCCACCGTCCTCGGCACCGTGACGCCGCGTCACCGCTCGGCCGCCGCGTACTCCTCGCGCAGCCCCGCCCACCGGACCGGGGTCCACTTCGACCAGTCGGCGGGGTATCCGTCGAGCGCGTCGACGAGGTAGCCGAAGTGGTCGTGCCAGCCGGCGAGGCAGTCCAGGCGCAGCTCGTCGTCGCCCCGGAACTCGTTGGTGAAGCGCAGCAGCACATGGTCGCCGCGCGGTGGCTCCAGGTGGAAGCGGATGCGGCCGTGGAGTCCTTCGAGGGTGTATTCGGCGACCCGCTCGATGTCCCAGGCGGTGACGATGCCGGAGGCGACCGTGGCATGCCCGTCCCGGTCGGTGTTCAGCCAGCGCAGCGTGACGGCCCCGCCGATGCGCGGTTCGAACGGGTCGGCGGCGGCGAGCCAGCCGGGCAGCCCCTCGGAACTGGCAACGGCTGCCCACACCCGTGGAACGGGATGGGGCAGCCGTAGCGTGAACCGCAGGATGTGCTGGTCACCATGGGTTTCGCTGGTGCCACGCTCGATGACGGGGGTCGCATCGGTCATGGTTCCAGCGTGGCCCGGTGGTGCGGGATCCGCACCCGTACGGGATGGGGGCCGGTCAGACGCCTGCGTAGGAGTGCTTGCCGGTGACGAAGATGTTCACGCCGTAGTAGTTGAAGAGCCAGCAGCCGAAGGCGATCAGTGCCAGGTAGGCGGCCTTGCGGCCCTTCCAGCCTGCGGTGGCGCGGGCGTGCAGGTAGCAGGCGTACGCGACCCAGGTGATGAAGGACCAGACCTCCTTGGGGTCCCAGCCCCAGTAGCGGCCCCATGCGTCGCCCGCCCAGATGGCGCCCGCGATGATCGTGAACGTCCACAGCGGAAAGACCGCGGCGTTGATGCGGTACGAGAACTTGTCGAGCGTCGAGGCGGCGGGCAGCCGGGAGAGCACGGACTGGGCGAACGAACCGGGCGCCCCACCGTTCGCGAGCTTGCTCTCGTAGCTGTCGCGGAAGAGGTAGAGCAGCGTGGCGACCGCACCGATGTAGAAGACGGCGCCGCAGATGATGGCGGTGGAGACGTGGATCCACAGCCAGTACGAGTGCAGTGCGGGCACCAGCTGGTCGCTGGAGGTGTAGAGCACCGTGGTCGCGATGCCGAGGTCCAGCAGGACGGTGGTGACCAGGAGCAGCCCCATCCAGCGGACGTTCTTCTTCAGCGCGAGGAGGATCAGGTACGCGGCGACCGCCACCGTGGAGAAGGTGATGGAGAACTCGTACATGTTGCCCCACGGGGCACGCTGCACGGACAGCGCGCGGGCGAGGACACCGCCGGCCTGGACGAGGAAGGCGAGCACGGTCATGGAGACCGCCATGCGTCCGTACAGGTCGCCCTTGAATGTGCCACCGGCCGCGCCGGGCCCGTCCGGGACGTCGCGGGTACCGGCCGCGGAGCGCGTGATGATCTTCGGGCGGTCGAGTACGGCGGTGCCGCCGCCCTTCTGTGCGACCTGCACCTTCACCGTGGCGGCGGCCGCGCCCTCGGCACCGGTCAGCGCGGCGGCGGTGCGGCCGACCTTGCTGCGGCTGCCGAACACCCATTCCGCGATGTGCGCGAAGAAGGCCAGGGTGTAGACGGCCATCGACGAATAGATCAGCACATTGCTGGTGTGCGCCAGGTTCTCGTTGGTTGCGGCGGCGAGATTCACTTCTCAGCCCCTTCGGCAGGTTCTTCGGAGGATTCTTCGACGGAGTCGGATCCGGGGTCGGTGTCAGGGCCGGGCGCGGTGGGCGCCACGGCGTTGAGCGTGACCGCGAGATCGGCCAGCTCCTCGGGAAGCTTCGCGGACTCGCTGCGGCCGAGACCCGCCATTTCGACGACGGTGACGCCGTCCGCACCGCGCACGGCCCGCACCCAGATGCGACGCCGCTGGATGAACAGCGAGCCCGCGAGTCCGGCGATCGCGGCGATGGCGCCGGTGAGCGCCCAGCCGCTGGCGGGCTGCTCGGAGATCTGGAAGCTGGCCCACTCCTCGACGCCCTCGAAGGTGACCGAACCGGCGCCGTCGGGCAGCTTCATCGTGTCGCCGACCGCCAGGCGCTGCTTGAGCAGGTTGCCCTTGCTGTCCTTGAACTCCGTCATCTTGGTCTTGTCCAGCTGGTACACGTTCTGCGCCAGTCCGGAGTCGGGCCCGAGGTAGCCGTGGTAGCCGTTGAGGGCGAGCCGCGGATTGTCGGCGGCGGGGAACTGGGAGAACATCGTGCCCTGGTTGTCGCCCGCGAAGGTCGGCACGAAGAAGGCCTGGAAGCCCAGCTGGGTCTTCTTGCCGTTCTTGTCGCGGTAGCCGTCGAACACCTTGATCGCACCGGTCGAGGTGACGTTGTTGTCGATGGGCAGCAGCGGCACGGCGGCCTTGTAGACCTCCTTGCCCCTGCCGTCCTTGACGGAGACGACGGGCGCGTAGCCGTGCGCGTTCAGATAGACCTTGGTGCCGTCGACGACGAGGGGCTCGTTGACCCTGATGACGGTCTTCTGCGGCTTGCCGTAGGCGCCCTTCTCGTACGTCACATGGGCCTCGTAGGTCCGGGGCGTACCGATCTGGGGGCCGCTGCGCTCGTACGTGCCGATGAACTTGTCGAGCTTGAAGCTGAACGGGGCGAGCGAGTCGGTGTCGAACAGCGAACCCGACTTGAAGTCGTCGTACTGGGTGAGTGTGTTGGAGAAGCCGTCGCCCTCGACGATCAGCTTGGCGCCCTCGGACTTGAAGAGCTGTCCGAAGGCGAACGCCACCAGCATCACGATCAGCGCGATGTGGAAGATCAGGTTCCCGGCCTCGCGCAGATAGCCCTTCTCGGCGGCGACCGCGTCCCCCGCGGTGTGCGCGCGGTAGTGGCGCTTGCGCATCATCGCGAGCGCGGCCTCGCGGACCTGCTCGGGCTCGGCCTCGGTGCGCCAGGTGGTGTACGCGGGCAGCCGGGTCAGGCGCCTCGGGGCACCCGGCGGGCGGCTGCGCAGCTGGCCTACGAACTGGCCGGTGCGCGGCACGATGCAGCCGATGAGCGAGATGAACAGCAGGATGTAGATCGCGGAGAACCACACCGAGCTGTAGACGTCGAAGAACTGGAGTTTCTCGTAGATCGGCGTGACGGTGGTGTGGGCTTCCTTGAAGGTCTGCACCTTCAGTTCGTCCACGCTGTTCTGCGGGATCAGCGAGCCGGGAATGGCGCCGAGCGACAGCAGGAAGAGCAGGATCAGCGCGACCCGCATCGAGGTGAGCTGCCGCCAGAACCAGCGGACCCAGCCGATGACGCCCATGGCCGGCAGATTGGCCGCGCTCTCCTCGCGCGGGGCGGTGGAGAGCTGGGAGCCGGCCGCACCCAGTTCGCGGGCGTTCTCCCGGTCCTGCTCGTCCCGGATCTCCCGCTCGTCCCGGTGCTCGCGCTCCGGGGCCGGGTTGGACTTGGTGTCGCTCATGGAACTCAGATCCCCACAGTGAAGCCGTTGGACCAGCCCTGCAATGCCTGCATCATGGTGTCCCAGACGCCGGTCAGCAGGAGCAGCCCGGTCGCGATCATCATGACGCCGCCGATCCTCATGACCCATGCGTAGTGGCGCTTGACCCAGCCGAACGCGCCGAGCGCCTTGCGGAAGGCGACCGCCGCGAGCACGAAGGGCAGGCCGAGCCCGAAGCAGTACGCAACGGTCAGTATCGCCCCGCGTCCGGCGGTGCCCTGCTCCACGGCGAGGATGCTCACCGAGCTGAGCGTCGGGCCGAGACACGGGGTCCAGCCGATCCCGAAGAGGGCGCCCAGCAGTGGTGCGCCCGCCAGCCCGGTCACCGGTCTCTTGTGGATACGGAACTCACGCTGCGTCATCCACGGCATCAGGCCCATGAAGAAGATCCCCATCAGGATCATCAGCACACCGAGGATCTTGGTGAGCGTCTCGCTGTGCTCCTGGAGGGTCTGACCGAAGAAGCCGAAGAGCGCACCGCCGGAGACGAACACGGCGGTGAAGCCGAGCACGAAGAGCGAGGCGCCCGCGACCATCCGCCCCCGCCGGGCCTGCGCCAGGTCGGTGCCGCTGACCCCGGTGACGTAACTGAGGTAACCGGGGACGAGCGGCAGGACGCACGGCGAGAAGAACGAGACGAGCCCGGCGAGTACGGCGACGGGCAGGGCGACGATCAGCGCTCCGTGCAGGACGGTCTGGTTCTCGCCCTGGAGCGCGGCAAGGGTGAGCACGGAATCACTTCTCCGCGATCAACGGGTCGATCATCTTGTGCAGCTTGGTGGCGTCGAGCGCGGTCAGGGAACGGGCGGCGATCTTCCCGTCCCGGTCGAGCACCACGGTCGACGGAATGGCCTGCGGACGCAGCGTGCCCTTGGGGAAGCGGAGCATGAGCTTGCCGGTCGGGTCGAAGAGGCTCGGGTAGGGGACCCCGTAGTCCTTCTCGAAGCTCAGCGCGGGGCCCTTCTGGGCGTCGCGCGTGTTGATCCCGACGAACTGGACGCCCTTGTCCTTCGTCTCCTTCGCCACCCTCGCGAAGTACTGGGCCTCCAGACGGCAGGGTCCGCACCACGAACCCCACATGTTCAGAACGACGACCTTGCCCTTGTAGTCGGCGACGTCGAGCTGCTTGCCTTCGAGGGTCTCACCGTCGAGCTTCGGGGCTGCCTTGCGGTCACCCTTGGCCACGGTGGAGATTCCGCCACTGCCCGTGACGAAGTTCGTGTTGCCACCGCCCCCCGCCTTGTTGTCGTCCCCGCCGCACGCCGTCAGCGTGAGTGCGAGCGCGACGACCGCCGCGGGGGCGGCGAGCAGGGTGAAGCGGCGTCGGGGTGCGCGGCCATAGCTCATGTGAAAAGTTTCGCATGGCGGTTCCGGCGATCTCGGGCACCCCCCTCGCTGCCCGTAAAGCCCGTTGTCAGGTCTGTTTAAAGAAGGCGTTCCAGCCGCCTTCGGGAGACTGTCCGACTCCCAGCGTACGGAGCTTGTCGAGCACGGCCGGGGTCTGGACGTCGAGCCAGTCGACGAACTGCTTGAAGGAGACGAGCCGCACATCCGGCTTCCCCGCGATTTTCTTGAGCGCTTCCTCGACCGCGTCCATATAGATGCCGCCGTTCCACTCCTCGAAGTGGTTTCCGATGTAGAAGGGCGCGCGATTCGTCGTGTACGCACGGTTGAAACCGGCGAGATACGACTGGGCGGCCTGCTTGCGCCAGCCCGGATAACGCGAAGGCATGCCCTTGGTCGAATTCACCGACTGGTTGGCGAGGATGTTGTAGTCCATCGAAAGGACTTCGAAGGAGTGCCCCGGGAACGGCATGCCCTGCAACGGCAGATCCCAGACGCCCTGGCGCTTGCGGGGCCACACCTGGGTGCCGCCGGGCGAGCTGGCGTCGTAGCGCCAGCCGAGCTTGCGCGCCGTGGGCAGCAGATTGTCCTGGCCGAGCAGACAGGGAGTGCGTCCGCCGACCAGTTCCTTGCGGTAGTCGAAAGGCAGCGGATCGAGGTCGCTCCAGCCGGTGTTGGTGCGCCATTCGGTGACGAAGGAGACCGCCTGATCGATTTCGCTCTGCCACTGGGAGGCCGACCAGTTCGCGCCCGATCCGGAACCGCCGCAGAAATGCCCGTTGAAGTGGGTGCCTATCTCATGCCCGTCGAGCCAGGCCTGACGGACGCACTTCAGCGTCTCCTTGATGTGGTCATCGGTGAGATAACCGATGTCGGAAGCACCGATCGGGTTGTTGGGCGGCCGGTACTTGGACTTCTTCGACTCGGGCAGCAGATAGAGGCCGGAGAGGAAGAAGGTCATGGACGCTTCGTGATCCTTGGCGAGTTCCAGAAAGCGCGGGAAGAGCCCGTTGCCGACCTCGCCCGCCCCGTCCCAGGAAAAGATCACGAACTGCGGCGGCGTCTGCCCGGGTTCGAGCGGGACCGGCGCGGAAGGCTGGTGCGGCTGCTTCCCGGTGTCCGCGGTGGAACCGTCACCTATCTCGCGAACGTCCTTCTTCGCAGGTCCAGTCCCCCGGGTGTGCCCGTCGGCACCCTTCTCCCCCGTAGCGGCGCCCGGCAGGCCCGTATCGGAGGAACCGCACCCCGTCAGACCGATGGCGGCCGCGGCCCCAAGCCCGGTTCCGAGCAGACCCCTTCGGCTGATGTCGCGCATGAGTTCCCCATCTGCGGTCGTTTTGCCTCAAGTCCATACAAACTGGCAAAGGCTTAGATGAGGGAAGCACCACAGAGGTTCCGCCGATTAGCATATTTTTCTTTGCGCGACCAGACCCCGGCCTTGACCGAACGTATGGCTGAGCGAGCCGACCGCGGCGGGAGCAGGGCTCAACCGCCGACGGGCTGATCAATCGCTGAAGGACTCAGTCCCCGGTCCTGAGGCGGCAGCGGAGTCGCCGGTCTTGGGACGGCGGAAAAAATCGCCGGACGGGCGGAAAATCAAGCCCGTCCGGCGATTGAGGACAGAACGGCAACCGGACGACCGGGAAGACCGGCAGGCCGGGGCCCGGCGCACCCCCACTGCCGGCCCCGGGCCGGCTACGCGCCGAACGCCTTCGACTTCCCCTTCACCGGCTTCGCGCCGGCTCGCAGATGCGCCGGCACCAGATCCCGCGCCGGCTCCGTGTACCCGACCGACACGATCTTGTCGCCCTGGTACGTGAAGCTGGTCAGCGACGCGAGCGTGCACTGCCGCTTGCGCGGGTCGTGCCACAGCCGCCGCCGCTCCACGAAGCTGCGCACGATCCAGATCGGCAGCTGATGGCTGACGCACACCGCCTCGTGCCCGCGCGCCGCGTCACGCGCGGCGTCCAGGGCGCCCATCATCCGTACGACCTGCTCGATGTACGGCTCGCCCCACGACGGCCGGAACGGATTCGTCAGGTGCTTCCAGTTGTCCGGCTTGCGCAGCGCCCCGTCGCCGACCCCGAAGGTCTTGCCCTCGAAGACGTTGGCGGCCTCGATGAGCCGCTCGTCGGTGGCCAGGTCGAGGCCGTGCGTCTTGGCGATCGGTGTGGCCGTCTCCTGGGCGCGCTCCAGCGGGGAGGCGACGACATGGGTGATGTCGCGCCCTTCCAGGTGCTCGGCGACCCGGTCGGCCATCTGCCGGCCGAGCTCGGAGAGGTGGTAGCCGGGGCGGCGCCCGTAGAGCACGCCCTCCGGGTTGTGCACCTCGCCGTGCCGCATCAGATGGACGACGGTGATGTCCTTGCGGCTTCCGTTCTCGCTCATGCGGTGGCCTCCGATGCGGCGCGGGCAGCGGCGGGCAGGGCGGCGGCGATGCGCTCGACAGCCTGCGTGTCGTGGGCGGTGGAGACGAACCAGGACTCGAAGGCGGACGGCGGCAGGTAGACGCCCTGCGACAGCAACGAGTGGAAGAAGGCGGTGAAGCGGAAAGCTTCCTGCTGCTTCGCGTCCTCGTAGTTCCGCACCGGCCGGTCGGTGAAGAAGACGGAGAACATGTTGCTCGCCGCCTGCACGGTGTGTGCCACGCCTTCCTTGGCGAGCGCCTCGCTGACCAGGCCGCGGATCTCCGCGGAGACCGCGTCCACCTTCGCGTACGCGGCGTCGTCGAGCAGCCGCAGCTGGGCGAGACCGGCGGCGGTGGCGACCGGGTTACCGGAGAGGGTGCCCGCCTGGTAGACGGGACCGGCCGGGGCGAGGTGCGCCATCACGTCCGCACGGCCGCCGAAGGCCGCTGCCGGGAAGCCGCCGCCCATGACCTTGCCGAAGGTCATCAGGTCGGGCCGCACCCCGTCGATGCCGAACCAGCCGGCCTTCGAGGTACGGAAACCGGTCATGACCTCGTCGGAGATGTAGAGCGCACCGTTGGTGGCGCAGATCTCCTTGAGCCCGGCGTTGAAACCGTCCAGCGGCGGTACGACGCCCATGTTGCCCGGCGACGCCTCGGTGATCACACAGGCGATCTCGCCGGGCTGCGCGGCGAACGCCTCCCGCACGGCGTCCAGGTCGTTGTACGGCAGCACGATCGTGT
Source organism: Streptomyces sp. NPDC037301 (assembly GCF_055602785.1). Classification (NCBI taxonomy): domain Bacteria; kingdom Bacillati; phylum Actinomycetota; class Actinomycetes; order Kitasatosporales; family Streptomycetaceae; genus Streptomyces; species Streptomyces sp. NPDC037301. Next base: position 76,440 of record NZ_JBVJWD010000005.1, on the reverse strand, counting down.
CGCCGGCCTGCGCACCGGTGACCCCCGGGGTGTCCGGAAGGCCGAAGGTCGCGACCCCGGACCCGGCGGCGGCGAGCAGTGCGTCGACGTGGCCGTGGTAGCAGCCGGCGAACTTCACCACCTTGGCCCGGCCGGTGAACCCGCGGGCGAGACGGATCGCGGACATGGTCGCCTCGGTGCCGGACGACACCAGCCGCACCTGCTCCACGGGCTCGACCCGGGCCACGATCTCCTCGGCGAGCGCGACCTCGCCCTCACCGGGCGTACCGAACGAGGTGCCGCGGGCGACAGCCTCCTGGACTGCGGCGATGACCTCGGGGTGGGAGTGGCCGAGGATCATCGGCCCCCACGAGCACACGAGGTCGACATACTCACGGCCGTCGGCATCGGTGAGGTACGGACCGGTACCGGACACCATGAAGCGGGGTGTACCGCCCACGGCCCGGAAGGCACGGACGGGAGAGTTCACGCCGCCGGGCGTCACGAGGGACGCGCGGTCGAAAAGCGTCTGCGAAACTGGGGCGTCATAGGGAAAGCTCACACAAGCCATGGTGTCAGAGCCACGGACGGTCTTGCGGACAGGTGTTTCACCGCACGCCCGTGGGGGAGGTCACTGACACGATGATCGGGTTGCGCGGCGGGGGCTGTGTCGCCCAAGTAGTAGTCGGGTGGATGAGATATGCATCGCGGTGGCGGAGTGGGCGAAGGGACCGACGACCTGGGGCCCGAGCCTGCCCGGCGGGGTCGGCACCGGCGTGGGGCGGAACGCAAGCAGGGCAGACAGGCCGGTGGTGCGCAGGATGCCGGAGCCGGAAGCAGGAGTGGTGGCCGGGTGGGGGTGACCTACAAGTATTTCGGTGCCCCCGACGGGGCGACCGCGGCACGCGTGCCCATTTCGATGCGCCCCGAGGAGCTCGGCGGCGACGAACTGGGCACGGGCGGCATGTTCACCAAGATCAAGCCGGAGACGGTGGCGGCGATGGTCCTCACCGGCATCCAGGGCATACCCCTGCACAAGGTCCCACCGCTGGAACTGGTCGTACTGCACCCCGACTACGCGGTGGTCAAGCTCCCGATGACGGTCGTCGACCCGCTGCGCGGCGTCGGCGAGGAGACAGTGGGTGCCGCAGCCTTCATCTGGTCCACGGTCCCGGACCGCGGCGGCCCGCGCGACGCGTTCAACGTCTACCAACTGCTGCACGAGTGGCAGGATTTCAGCCATCGCCTGCATGACGCGGGGCATCAGGCGTACTGCCTGGTCTGGCCGTGACCTGGGGTTTCTTGTTGCGTGGGCGGGGCTTTCGGGTCCCGCCCACGCCGCTGGCCGGAAGCCGGAGAGTCCCTGAAGACTGATCGTCTCCTCACCCGGCATCCGCCGATCTGGCCGGCCCCGTTCCCGCGCCGCTGTCCGCGCGATCAAAGAGATGGTCTGATCAGGTCTGCTCGAAGTGGCTGGGCCTGTCGTCACAGCTCATCAGGCGACCCAGTTGAGCGGCTTTGGCTCGGGGCATGAGGGTCCATGTGCCATCGGTACGGCGCAGAGCGGCCGAGTGCCAGGGGGTGGTCCAGGCGTCGGGGGCGTCGAGGAGTTGGATGCCGAACTTGGGGGCGCCGATGGGCTGGGGATGGATGGAGAGGCGTACGGCATGGGGGTGGTGCTCGGCGATCAGGTCGCCCCAGGCGCGGCTGCGCTGGATGACACCGTAGGCACGCTTTCGGCACTCGCGTTGCAGGGCGGAGCGGGTGCCGGAGTGGTCGGCGGTGTCCTCGACGAGGAAGCGGGTGATACCTCGGTAGAGGGCGATGGTCTGGTCCTCTGCACGGATTTCGGCACGCAGGGCGTCCAGGGTGGGTGCGTAGTGCTCGTGGACAAGGGCACGTTTCGTGTCGTGCGGAAGATCGCCGAGTACGTCACGCAGATCGAAGACGGACAATCTGCGCAGGCCCAGTTGGCCTATGAGTACGCGTAGTTCGTCAGCGTAGGAGTCGATGTGCTCGTCCGGGACGTGGATGAGGTCGCCGAAGACGTGGCCGTCGGAGCAGACGATCACACGGGCGCCGGGTGGGTAGATCCGCTCGATCTCCGTGCAGAGAGTGTTCAGGAAGGTGAGGGAGAGACGTTCTCCCTGGTCGGGTAGGTGGCCGAGGACCTTGGCCGGGTTGGGTGACTTACAGGGGAAGCCGGGCAGAGTAAATACGACCGGGGCGCCGACGCGCACGAATTCCGAGATGTTGCGCAACTGGTGGGGGAACGCCTCAGCGGGGGCGGCAGAGGCGTGGTCGACCCTGCGGTGGTACGGCAGAAGCAGGTGCAGGATCGCGGCGCTGATGCTCGTGGGGAGGGTTTCTGGCGTGGTCGTCGGCGGCATGGGGGTTCCTCCAAAAGGGCATGACGGCATGGCGCCTTGGCGGGCAGGCAAGGCGCTGCCGGGCGGGTGGGGTTGGTCAGCCGAGGCCGGGTCGGGCGGGGAGCAGGGACCCGGTCACCCGGGAACTGGTGTCAGCGGCGTCGGTCGTAGCCGACGGGCAGGTGGTTGGTGCCGCGGCCGAGGACGGCCGGGATCCACTCGATGTCCTCGTCCCGGATGGCGAGGTGGAGACCGGGGAGCCGGATGAGCAGGGCGCTCAGGGCGATCTGGAGTTCGGCGCGGGCGAGGGCGGCACCGGGGCAGAAGTGGATGCCGTGACCGAAGGCGAGGTGGGGGTTGGGGCTGCGGTCGAGGTCGAGGGTGTCGGGGTCGGGGAAGCGGCGCGGGTCGCGGTTGGCGGCGCACAGGGAGACGATCACCGAGTCGCCGGCCGGGACCTCGGTGCCGTGCAGATCGCTGTCCTTGCCGAAGAAACGCCAGGTGGTCAGCTCGAAGGCGCTGTCGTAGCGGAGGAGTTCCTCGACCGCGCGCGGCAGGAGGTCCGGATCGTCGCACAGGCGGGCCAGTTCGGCCGGGTTGCGGAAGAGGGCGATCAGGGCCGTGGTGATCTGGTTGGTGACCGGCTCCTGGCCGGCTACCAGGAGCTGGAAGATCACCGAGTCCAGCTCCTCCTGGGACAGTTCGTGCCGGTCACGAGCCACGACGAGGCGGCTGAGCAGGTCGTCTTCCCAGTGCTCGCGCTTGTGAGCGACGACGTCGGCTATGTAGCTCTGCAGACCGTGCAGCCGGGCCTCGTACAGCGGCCGTCCGGGATCAGCGGGGCCGACCGGCTGGACGACCTTGCCCCAGTCCCGGTCGAAGCGAGCCGCCAGCTCCTGCGGGAGGCCGATGACCTCGGCCAGGACCTGGAAGGGGAAGTGAGCGGCGAAGCCGGTGACGAGGTCCGCGGGTCCGGTCTCGGGCAGAGCGTCGATCAGCGCATCCGCCAGTTCCTGGAAGCGGGGCCGCAGGCTCTCGATCCGACGTGGCGTGAAAGCGTCGGTGACGAAGCTCCGCATCCGGGTGTGCTTCGGCGGGTCCTGGTGGAGGAGGTGGACCTGGAGCTGGGAGTGCTGGGGTTCGGGCATGATCGAGGCGCGGGCGCGCCAGCGATCGTTCCCGCGGTCGTGGTTCTTGCCGAGGCGGTCGTCGTTGAGTGCGGCGTGGGCGGCGTCGTAGCCGGTGACGAGCCAGGCCTGTACACCGCTGGGGAAGAGGACGCGGTGGACCGGGCCGGCCTCGCGCATCCGCTCGTACAGGGGGTAGGGGTCGGCCTTGTAGGGGCAGCCCATCAGCGGCACGGGCTCGCCCAGTGCCTCGGTGGCCGTCTCGGGTTCCTGGATGGTCATGAACGAGGCTCCTCAGAAGGCGAGTTCGGGCTGGTAGTGGTCGAGCCACAGGGCGAGGTCGACGACACGTTCGAGGCGCAGCCGGTGGCCCCACTCCAACTGGTCGGGCGGGCTGTCCAGGCAGGGCTTGATGAGGGTCTCGTCGGCCAGGGCGCGGACCTGGCCGGTGGCAAGAGCGTCGCGGGCCATGCCCTGCAGGCCGCGGTTGTAGTCGGGGTGGTGGGTGGCCGGATAGTGGTTCTTGGGGCGGTACAGCACCGATTCGGGCGCCAGCCCGGCGCCCGTGGCGCGCAGCAGGCTCTTCTCCCGGCCGTCGAAGCTCTTCAGCGCCCAGGGCGTGGTGAAGGCGTACTCGACGAGGCGGTGGTCGCAGTACGGGACGCGGACCTCCAGGCCCTGGGCCATGCTCAACCGGTCCTTGCGGTGCAGGAGTTGGCGCAGCCATCGGGTCAGGGACAGGTGCTGCATCTCGCGCTGCCGGTGCTCGGTCGCGGTCTCACCGTCCAGGTGCGGTACGGCGGCCAGGGCGCTGCGGTAGGTGTCGTCGCGGAACTCGCCGATACGCAGGTCGAGTTCCGGGCTGAGCGGCATGGCGGCCTCGTCGCCGGTGACCAGCAGCCACGGGAAGGTCTGCGCGGCGAGAGCCCTGGGGTTGTGGAACCAGGGGTAGCCGCCGAACACCTCGTCCGCCGCCTCGCCGGACAGGGCGACGGTCGAGTGCCGCCGTATCTCCCCGAACAGCAGGTACAGCGAGGTGTCCATGTCGCCGACGCCGATCGGCGAGTCGCGGGCCACGACGACCGCCTTGCGGTGCTCGAGGTCGAGCAGGGCGCGCGGGTCGAGTACGACGGTGCTGTGGTCGGTGCCGATGAAGGCGCCGGCCTCGGCGGCGAACGGGGTGTCGTGGCCGGTGCGCAGGACGTCGCCGGTGAACTGTTCGGCTTGGTCGCTGTAGTCGACGGCGTAGGAGCGGATGCGGGCGTCCGGGCCCTCGCGCAGCCGGAGTTCATCGGCGAGCAGGGCAGTCAGGACGGTGGAGTCGAGGCCGCCGGAGAGCAGGCTGCACAGCGGGACATCGGCTTCCAGTTGGCTGCGCGCCGCCGTACCGACCAGCTGACGGATGCGCTCGACGGTCGCGTCCTGGTCGTCGTCGTGGTCGCCGGCCTCCAGCTGCCAGTAACGGCGTTCGCGGATGCCGTCCCGGTCCAGGACGAGCATCCCGCCGGGCTCTACCTCCCGCACGCCGGACCACACCGTCGGCCCGGTGTTGAACAGCAGGCTGTACGCCTCTCGCAGCCCATCGGCGTCCACCCGGGGCCGTATCTCGGGGTGGGCGAACAATGCCTTCGGTTCGGAGGCGAAGGCGAGACCTCCGTCGACGGCCGCCCAGAACAGCGGTTTCACACCGAGCCGGTCGCGCACCAGCACCAGCCGCTGGGCGCGCTCGTCCCAGACGGCGAAGGCGAACATGCCTTCCAGGTGGTCGGCGACGTTCTCGCCCCATTCGGCGTATGCGCGCAGCACGACCTCGGTGTCGCTGCGGGTGTGGAAGTGGTGTCCGCGGGAGCGGAGTTCGGCCCTCAGCGCATGGTGGTTGTAGACCTCGCCGCTGTAGCTGAGCACAGCCGTGGGCTCGTCGGACCGGTCGGCCATCGGCTGCCTGCCGCCTTCGAGGTCGATGACGGCGAGGCGGCGATGGCCGATCGCGGCCCGCTCACCCAGCCAGACGCCTCCGGCGTCCGGGCCTCGTGGGGTGAGGGTGGCGGTCATGGCCTCGATGACTGGGGCCTGGGTTCGGGCGTCGTGGTGGTAGGACGCCCAGCCGGTGATTCCGCACATGGGGGGGGTCTCCTGGGTCAGGTGTGGGCGACGTCGGTGGTCTGCTCGGGCACGGGGGCGGGTGGCCGGCCGGGCAGTGCGATGAGAGGTACGGCGAGAGCGGCGGCGGCGGCGGCCAGGGCGAGGCCGGCGTGCACGCCGTTGGCGGGACCGGTGAGGCCCCAGACGGCTGTGGCCAGGGCGGGGCCGAGGGTGAAGCCGAGGCTGCGAGCGAGTTGAACCGTGGAGCCGACGGTGGCGATACGGTCCGGCGGGGCCGTACTCATGACCAGGGCTTGGGTGGGGCCCCCGTTCAGGCCCATGCCGACGCCGGCCAGCGCCAGCCGCCAGGCCACCTGCCACGGTGACCAGCCGGCGCCCAGCGGGACGAGCAGGAGCAACCCGGCGGCGGTGAGCGCGGCGCCGGTCACCGCGACCGGTCGCGCACCGTACCGGTCGGCCAGACGCCCGCCGAGCGGTCCGGCCAGCCCCATGCCGAGTGGGAAGGCGAGGACGATCAGACCGGTCGTGGTGGCACTGACTCCGTCGTCGCGCTGGAGGTGCAGAGCGACCACGTAATGCATCGCGGCAAAGCCGGCCGCCAGCGCCAGCACCGCCCCGTGCGCCCGAAACAGCCCCGAGGCACCCAGCACGCCCGTCACCGGACGCCCGCCTGGGCCGCGCAGCCACCACCACAGCGGCGGGATCGCGGCGGACACGAGCAGCAGCCACCATGGATTGTCCGAGGCCAGGGTGAGCGTGAGCAGGAGCACCGCCACACCGGTGGCCACCAGCAGGGCATCCGCCAGCGAACGGTGATCCGGCCGCCGCGGACGAGCGTCGCGCGGCATCGCCCCCCATGCCACGAGCAGGGCGAGCAGGCAGAAGGGGAGCTTGACGAGGAAGACGGCATGCCAGCCGAAGTGGTCGAGGAGCAGGCCGCCGACGGCCGGTCCGGTCACCGCACCCAGTGGGCCCAGGGTCGCCGGCACGCTCATCGCCCGCCCCCGTAGCTGGGGTCGCACCGAGCGCATGGCCAGTACGGGCATCAGAACGAAGAGGGCTGCCCCGAACACACCCTGCGCGAGCCGGGCGGCGATCAGCCAGGCCGCCCAGGGCGCGGCGGCAGCCAGTGCGCTGGACAGACCGAAGCCGACGATGGAGACAAGCACGGCGGAACGCATCCCGACACCGTCCAGCCATCGGCCGACGGGCAACAGCAGCGCGACAACGGGGAGTTGGTAACCCAACACGGCCCACTGGGCGGTCGCGGCGGACACGTGCAGCCCGTCGGCGATGTCGGCCAGGGCCACATTGACGATGTTCATGTCGAGCATCGCCACGAACGACAGCAGGCCCGCCACGGCCACCAGCAGCCAGCGATCCTCACCGAGAGATATGTGACCGGGCTGTTCCGAGCCGGAATCATGATGCGCCATCCATCCACCCCTCACCGTCGCGGGTGGGCTGCCGGTCGGCAGCCTCGTCCCACAAGTCGGAGGGATGCCGGGATGAGTTCCCGATCCTGACTGAAAACGCGGCGGGTGAGGGAAGTTACCTGCGTCGGCGGCGGAGTGGAACGCCGCTCGTGGCCTTTTCCACCGCCCAGTACAGCAGGACGCTCGTCACCGCTCCAGCGGCACATCCGATCAGCGTGCCGGTCACGGAAGAGGTCTCCGAGGTGCCGGGAGTGAGCGGGAGGGTGGTCGCGTCGCGGCCGAATCCGTCACCGTGCACGGTACGCACCTCGACGACGGGCGCCTGCGCACCACGATCGTCGAGGCCGGGTTCGGCGTCGCCGACACGCTCGCCGCCCGAGTACGCGAAGAGGCCGGGCAGGACACGTAGCCATCCCGCCCAGCCTCTTCGTCATCCGCCCGCGTGAGTCTCCGCGGCCACGGGCGGCCCCGCCGGGGCCGGTGTCCGGTGGTCGAAGGCGATCAGCGGATCCCCGGTCAGGGGGTGGTCGACCACCGCCGCCCGCACCCCGAACACCTCTGCCATCAGAGCGGGCGCGAGGACTTCGCGGGGCGGACCGGAAGCCACCACGGCTCCGGCGTGCAGCACGTGCAGCCGATCGCACACGGAGGCGGCGGCGTTGAGGTCGTGCAGCGACACGAGTGTCGTACGGCGCTGGGTGCGCAGCAGGGCGAGCAACTCGATCTGGTGGCGGACGTCGAGGTGGTTGGTCGGTTCGTCCAGGACCAGGACGTCGGGGTCCTGCGCGAACGCCCGTGCCAGCAACACGCGTTGGCGCTCGCCACCGGACAGGGCCGTGAAGCGGCGTCCGGCGTACCCGTCCATGCCGACGTCGGTGAGGGCGCGGGCGACAACGTCACGGTCGGTTGCGTCCTCCCCGGCGAAGACCCGCTTGTAGGGCGTACGGCCCATGGCGACGACCTCGCGCACGGTCAGTTCGAAATCACTGTCCCGCTCCTGCGGGAGAGCGGCCACATGGCGGGCCGACCGGGCCGGGGTCATCTCCCGGATGTCGGTCCCGTCCAGCAGCACCCGCCCGGCCGCCGGCTTCAGATGCCGGTAGACCGTGCGCAGGAGCGTGGACTTGCCGCTGCCGTTGGGCCCGACCAGGCCCGCGATCTCGCCCTCGGCCGCGATCAGGTGGGCGCCGGACACGACCGTGCGACCGGCGTAGGCGACGTGCAGGTCCTCGATGTCGATCCTCAACTTCCGCTCCCCAGACGCCGGTCCAGCAGATACAGCAGGGCCGGAGCCCCGATGAGCGAGGTGACCACGCCGACCGGCAGCTCCTGCGTGTCCATTGCCGTACGGCAGACGATGTCGACCACGACCAGCAGCAGGGCACCGAACAGTGCCGAGATGGGCAGCAGGCGGCGGTGGTCGCCGCCGATGACCAGGCGGCAGACATGCGGCACCATCAGCGCGACGAAGGCGATCGCGCCCGAGACCGCGACCAGGACACCGGTCAGCACGCTGGTCACCGTGAACAGTTCGCGGCGCAACCGCGTCACATCGATCCCGACGCCGGCCGCCGTCTCGTCGCCCATCAGCAGGGCGTTCAGGCCGCGGGCGCGGGCCTGGAGCCAGAACCCGGCGGCCACAACCGCGACCGCGGGCACCGCGAGCAGCTCCCAGTTCGCCCCGCTGAGGCTGCCCATGAGCCAGAACAGCACGCTGTGGGTCTGCTGCTCGTCCCCGGCCCGGAGCACCAAGTAGCTGGTGAAGCCGGACAAGAACTGCCCGATCGCCACCCCGGCCAGGACCAGCCGGAGCGGGGCGAAGCCCCCGCCGCGGCGGGCGACCGCCCACACCAGCGCGAAGGTGGCCAGTGCGCCCGCAAAGGCGGCACCGGACAGGCCCAGCCCCAGCGCCCCGCCCGCCCCGAGGCCGAGCACGATGGCGGCGACCGCCCCGAGGGAGGCGCCGTTGGAGATACCCAGCAGGTAGGGGTCGGCCAGCGGGTTGCGCACCAGCGCCTGCACCGCCGTACCGACCAGACCGAGTCCGGCACCGACGAGCGCGGCCAACAGGGCACGAGGCACGCGGAGTTGCCACACGATGAGGTCGTTCGTGCCGGGGCGCGGTGTCTCTCCGGACAGCCGGCGCCACACCACGCTCCACACCTCACCGGGCGGGATGGACGTCGAGCCCCAGGCCACCGCAGCCGTCAGCGCGGCCAGGAGTGCCACACCCAGGACGGCCGCCAGCGGTCCGGCGGGCAGACCGGCACGCGCCTCTACCGTGGTGGCCTTCCGGCGCACCAGCGTGAAGGCCACGGTCAGCCGACCTTGCCCGGGTAGAGCGTCTTGGCGATCGTCTCCACGGTGTCGGCGTTCTCGACGCCCGCGATGGTGGTCTGCTCGGAGCCGATGCGCAGGAAATGGCCCTCCTTGACCGCCTTCAGCCCCTTGGTGGCCGCGTTGGACTTCAGCCACTTCTCGGCCTCGTCGAACGCCTTGCCGTTTGCCGCCTCGCTGCCCCGGTTGCGGACCCCGAGCTGGATCCAGTCCGGGTTCTTGGCGATGACGTCCTCCCAGCCGACCTGCTTGTAGTCGCCGTCGCAGTCGGCGAAGACGTTGCGGGCGCCGGCCAGGGTGATGACCGCGTTGGCGACCTGGCGGTTGCAGACGGCGGTGGGCTGCTTGGTGCCGGTGTCGTAGTCGAAGAAGAAGTACGTGGGCCGCGCGCTCTGCGCCGTACCGCCGACCGCCTGCCGGACGGCGTCCGTCTTCTCCTTCATCCCTGCGACGAGTTCCTTGGCCTTGGCGCTGGTGCCGGTGACCGCGCCGAGGGAGGTGATGTCGGCCTCGACCGCCGACAGGTCTCTCACGGCGCTCTTGCTCGTCGCGGCGCAGGCGGTGGACTTGAGGTAGATGTGCCTGATCCCGGCGGCCTTGAACTCCTCCTCCGTCGGCGCGTCCCCCATCCCGCCGCCCATGTTCATGTTGGCGAAGGTGTCGATGTAGAGGTCGGCGCCGGAGCCGAGCAGCTTCTCCTTCGGGATGACGGTGTCGCTGAGCACCTTCACCTTCTGCGCCTGCGCGTCCAGGTCGTCGGGCAGGGTCCCCTTGCCCGGCGGGAAGCCGGTGCCGATCACCTCGTCACCGGCGCCGAGACGGAGCAGCAGCTCCAGGCTGGATGCATTGCTGGTGACGATCTTTTTCGGGGCGCTGGAGAAGGTGGTTCTGGCGCCCATGCAGTCGGTGACGGAAACGGGGTAGTCGCCGGAGACGGCCTTCCCGGCACTCTCGTCCGCCGTGTCCTTCTCCCCGCCGCCGCAGCCGGCTGCCAGCAGGCCGCCCAGCACGACGGCCGCCGTACCGCCCCACACACGAGAACGCATCGAACAACTCCCGGATCCACTCGGCACGCGGGCGAACCTTCGTCACCCGGTCCAGTAGTCGGGACGAACGCGCCCTGAGTTCCCGGCCAGTTGGAGATCGGACTCAGGTGAACCGCTCGCGGTACTCGCGCGGCGAGACACGCAGCGCCCGCAGGAAGGCGTGGTGCAGTGTGGCCTGCGTACCGAAGCCGGCCTGCCGCGCTATCGCCTCCTGGCTGTCGGCCGTCTCGGTCAGCAGCCGGGACGCGACGGAGTCGCGTGCGTCGGCCTTTACCTCCGGGTGCCGGCGGGCCAGTTCGTCGGCGTACCGCCAGTGCGTGGCCGCCGTACGCCCGTCGAGGAGCCCGGTCCCGGCGAGGAGGAAGGCACCCGTGCACACCGAAACCAAGCGCCGCGCCCGGACCACCAGGCCGTTGATCGCGTCGGCGGTCTCCGGGCCGGCCGGCGGGATGCCGTCCACCCCCGGCAGGATCACCGTGCCGACGTCGGCCACGTCCGCGAGAGAGGTATCCGGCAGAAACACGAGCCCGTTGGAGGACCGGACGGGTACGCCACCGTGCGAAGCCGTCAGGACGTCGTATCGGAAGTCCTCCCTGCTCGCGCCGGCGAGGACGTCCGCGGGGCCTGAGAAGGCCGGGCTCCGGACCCCGTCGAAGAGTGGGATCACCACGACGTGGGGCTGTCCGCTCGCCTGTGAATGTGTCATCGGCCCCCGCTTCTGGATCAGGTGCTGCCGAGGGTGGGGGGGGGTGTTGTTTTTCCCCCGGGACCGACCCCCCCCGCCCGGTGGGTTCCGGCTCCCCCCAAAAAGAGGAACCCTCCCCCCCCCCCCCCCAAGC
>NZ_JBVJWD010000005.1:0-65194 GCF_055602785.1 Streptomyces sp. NPDC037301 | reverse complement strand
GACCACCATAGTGGGGGGTTGTCCTTTCGTCTGGGGGTGTTCCGTCGTCCCTTGCTTTGGGATGGGTGTCTGCCGGGGGTGCTGTTCCTGTTTTCTCCCCGCCGAACCCCCCACCCTCGTACGGGTTGGCTCAGGCCGCCGCCAGCGCGGCGGACTCCTCCGCCTCGTCCAGCAGGTCCATCAGGGTCGCCCGGGCGCGGGCCACGCGGGAGCGGACCGTGCCGACCGGGCAGTCGCTGACCTCGGCCGCCTCCGCGTAGGGGAGACCGACCAGCTGAGTGAGGATGAACGCCTCCCGGCGTTCGTCGGGCAGAACGGCCAGCAGGTCCAGAAGAGCGATGCCGTCGTCGAAGCCCGGCAGATCCTGGGGCTGGGCCAGTTCGACGGCCAGCTGCCAGTCCAGTGCGTCGGACAGCCGGGGCCGGGCGGCGGCGTACCGGTAGCTGTCGATGACGGCCCGGCGGGCGATGGCCAGCAGCCACGCACGCGCCGAGGAACGGCCCTCGAACCGGTGCAGACTGCCGAGCGCGCGCAGGAACGTGTCCTGGGCGAGGTCGTCGACAGCCTGGGGGTCGCCGCACAGGTGGGCGACGAAACGCTGAACGTCGCGCTGCAGGGCGCGCACGAACTGCTCGACGGCGTCCGCGTCACCGCCTCGGGCGGCCAGCGCCCACGCGGTTATCGATTCGTCGACCGATGCCGTTTTATCCGTTTTGCTGTGCAAATCAAGCAAGGCAGAGGTGATCACGTGGTGTCCTTCTCGGAATCCGTGATCCGGACCGGGGCGCGCGAGGGCGCGAGCGGTCCGGTGAGTGGGGAGACGGCCCTACAACGCGCAAGGCGCGACGGCGTGATGACGCCACGGCGCCTGTGCGGGCGTACGGCCGAGGCCCGAGGCGCGCACGGGCAGCCTCGGGAAACCAGTTGTCTTTAGACGACAACCGTCCCCACAGGAGGACCCCGAGAAGAGATCGCGTAGGCGAGAAGGAGAAGGCTCGGTGCCCGGTCCGAGCGAGGACACGCGAGACGGACGCGAGGGCCACCCGGGGCGGCCGGCAGAGCAAGCAGCAGCCGAAGTGGTGCCGCCAGCCATCCGGCCACGGCCCGCAGGATGCGGAAGGCGGCCTTCTCCCCACACGCCAGCCACAAGCCGGTCAGGAGCGCGGCGAGGAGGTGGGCGACGAGCATCCCGAACGACGACGAGCCGCCGTCCATGGAGTGCCCCATGTGGCCCATGCCCATGTGGGTCATGTCCATGTGGGTCATGTCCATGTGGGTCATGTCCATGTGGGTCATGTCCATGTGGGTCATGTCCATGTGGGTCATGTCCATGGAGTCCATCTGCATCGACCCCATGTCCATGCTCATGTGCATGGACCCCATGTCGCTCATGTCCATGGAGGCACTGCCGCCGGATGCCGACTGGGCCAGTGAGAACGCCCAGTGCAGCGCCGTCTGTGCGACGACCACGACGGTCACGACCATCGGCAGCCCGCGCTCACGACCCGCCAGGCACCAGCCGACGGCACCGGTCACGGCAACGCCGGCGGCCAGCGCCCACGCGGGCACGTAGGAGCCGGACATCATGACGTGCCCCAGGGCGGCAAGCAGCACGCATACGACCGCGAACACCGCGGCCCGTATCGTGCGAGAACACCACCCAGCACTCATAGCGCCTCATCCTCGCATCCGGGCACCGCTCGTCATGCGTGGGTACGGATATTGCCCCGCCCCCGCACTCAACCGACCGGATGTGATCCAAGCCACTTCAGCGCGCCGGAACTGGCCGGCATTCCCATCCGACTGCTCTTGCTGACCAGGTCTGCGGCCGGAGCCCGCACACGCTCCGGTCAGACCGTCCGCACGCCTCCCCGCTGGACCAGGACTGCGCCGACGTCACCCGCCACCACCCGCCGCGTCCTCACCCGAGGCAGCAGCCCCGACCCGGCGCTCCTCACCGCCCAGGCGCAGGCATGCCTGATCGCCTGCCGACGCAGCCACGACCTGTGCGAGCGGTACGCCCGGCACCACGAGCACTGCCGCCTCTACGCCGACACGACCGGCCGGGCCGCCGATGCGTGCCGGAAGGTGCTGGTGGCCTCGGCAGCTGACGGACCGGCCTGATATTCAGGAGGCTCAGCCGCTCGGGCGGACCACGACTGCGAGAGTCTTGATCGACCCGCTGCGCTCGAAGTGGAGTGTGAACGAGACGAGGCCGCCCACCCGCCACCCCTCCTTGGGCCGCAGAGTGACGGCCGGCCCCTGGGGTGACATGGAGAGCTCGCTGCCCGCGCGGACAGTGGCCGAGGCCATGCTTTCCCGGTACGCGGCTCCGCTTCCGGTCATGCGGTGGCGGCTGAGCTCGATCTCGCCTCCGGTCCCGGAAGACGTCACCCCGACCAACCGGTCGTCGGCGCCGCCGGTGTTGGTGATGTCGAAGAAGGCCGCGGTCCGCGTGCTGTCGCCATACGGCAGGAAGACCCGCCCGGACGTGACGGCGATGCGGGCCGGGCTGCCCGCCTTCCCGGCCGTGGCCCAGGTCGTCAGTCCCCCGAGGGCGAGGCCGAACGCGGCGATGGGTGCGATGGCAGCGCGCAGGCTGTCGATGAGCCGGCGGCGGGTGGGCCGCCAGAGGTTCCGTCCGTTCATCGGGTACGCCTCCGGGCGGGCGAGGGCTGCCAGGCACGCAACCGCAGGCTGTTGGCGACCACCAGCACCGAGCTGGCCGACATCGCCGCCCCTGCGAGCATCGGATTCAGCAGGCCGACCATGGCCAGCGGGACGGTGACGGCGTTGTAGCCGAACGCCCAGACCAGGTTGGCGCGGATCGTGCCCAGCGTGCGCCGGGCGAGACGGACCGCGTCCGCGAGCGCCTCGATGTCGCCGCGTACGAGCGTGACGTCGGCGGCCCCGATCGCCACGTCCGTACCGCTGCCCATGGCGATGCCGAGGTCGGCACCGGCCAGGGCTGCGGCGTCGTTCACGCCGTCGCCGATGACCGCGACCCGGTAGCCCTTCTCCTGGAGATCCCGTACGAGGCCGGCCTTGTCCACCGGGGTGCAGCGGGCGTGCACCTCGTCGATGCGCAGGGCTTTCGCGACGGCCTGGGCAGGTGCCTCCCGGTCGCCGGTGGCCAGCACGGGGCGTACGCCGAGACGCCGCAGCCGGTCGACCGCGCGGTAGCTGCCGGGCCGTACGACGTCTCCGACCTCGATCAGGGCCTCCGTCACGCCGTCCACGCGGACGGTCACGGGCGTGTGCGCGGCGGCTTCGGCGACCGCCATCGCGTCGACGAGCGCGGCGGGCAACTCGTCGTCCGGGGCGAGGACTTCGACCAGCCGCCCCTCGACCCGGCCGCGCACGCCTCGCCCTGGCAGCGCCCGGAACTCGCCCACATCAGGCAGCTGCGCGTCCGACTCCCGCCGGGCATACGCGGTGATGGCCCGGCCCAACGGGTGTTCCGAGCCCTGCTCGACGGCTCCCGCCAGCCGCAGTACGACATTACGACCGAGCCCGTCCGACACGGCGGTGGCCCGGGCGACGTTCATGTGACCGGAGGTGAGCGTGCCGGTCTTGTCGAGGACCACGGCGTCGAGGTGCTGGAGTCCCTCCAGGGCCTGCGGACCGGTGACGAGCACGCCCAGTTGGGCCCCGCGCCCGGTCGCGGCCATCAGCGCGGTCGGGGTCGCCAGGCCGAGCGCGCACGGACAGGCCACGACCAGGACAGCGACGCACGCGGTGATCGCCGCCTGCGGATCGGCCCCTGCGCCCAGCCAGAACCCGAGCGTCGTGACGGCCAGCGCCAGCACGACGGGCACGAAGACACCGGCCACCGAGTCGGCCAGCCGCTGCGCCCGCGCCTTGCCCGCCTGCGCCTCCGTCACCAGCCGGGTGATCCGGGCCAGTTGCGTGTCGGCGCCGACCGCGGTGGCCCGCACGAGCAGCAGCCCGCCGGCATTCACGGCCCCACCGACCACGGCCGAGCCCGGCCCGACCTCGACGGGTTCGCTCTCCCCGGTGACAAGGGACAGGTCGACCGCTGAACTGCCCTCGGCCACCTGCCCGTCGGTGGCGACCCGCTCCCCGGGACGCACGACGAAGACCTGCCCGACGTCCAACTCCTCAATGCTGATGCGTCGTTCGTGGCCGCTCTCCCGTACGGAGACTTCCTTGGCGGCGAGCCCGGCGAGCGACCGCAGCGCCGCCCCGGTCCCACGCCGGGCCCGTGCCTCCAGAAACCGGCCCGCCAGCACGAACAGCGGTACGCCGACGGCCGCTTCGAGGTAGATGTGCGCGACGCCCTCCGCAGCGGAGGGCACGAGGCTGAACGGCATCCGCATGCCGGGATCGCCGGCCCCGCCGAGGAACAGCGCGTACGCCGACCAGGAGAAGGAGGCGGCCACGCCGAGCGAGACCAGGGTATCCATGGTGGCCGCCGAGTGCCGCAACCCCCGGATCGCACGCACATGGAAGGGCCAGGCGCCCCACACGGCGACGGGCGCGGCGAGAACGAAGCACAGCCACTGCCAGTTACGGAACTGCAGACCGGTCACCATCGACAGCACGAGCACCGGCAGCGCGAGCAACGCGGTGATCAGCAGCCGGTCGCGCTCCTGCTTGACGTCCTCGGACTCGTCACCGTCCTCGCGCTGTCGCTTCCTGGGCGGCTGGGGGAGCGCGGCCGTGTAGCCGGCCTTCTCCACGGTCTCGACGAGTTCCTGAGCGCTGATCTCCACCGGATGGCTCACCCGGGCGCGCCCGGTGGCGAGATTGACCGTCGCCGTGACGCCGTCCAGTTTGCCGAGCTTCTTCTCGACGCGCTTCACACAGGCCGCACAGGTCATGCCGCCCACAGTCAGGTCGGTCGTCACCGGAGCGGTCACGGATTCCGCGCCCATCAGTGGCCTCCCCCGTGCGTGCCGCCCGTGCCACCCATGTCCATGTCGTCCATGTCCGCGCCGCCGCCCCGCTCTCCGCCGGTGCTCGTTCCGGTGCCGTGCATGCCGGGCGCCACCGGACCGGCGACCGCCCCGACGGCGTACGACACCGTGAACATCAGCGCCAGCAGCAGGAGGAAGCCGCAGAGCGCGGGCGGGGGCGCGAACCTGTACAGCACCGCACCCGCGCCGGAAGAGGATTGCCGGGACTCGTCCATCAACCGCGTCTCCAGGTCACGTGGCACGGCGTCGGCCGATTCGAGCCGTGCTGTTCCAGGAGTCGGACGAGGCGGGAGGGAGGTTCCCGGTAACAACGTGTGGGGCGCATCACATGCCACTCCACGTTCGTCTGCGCACCGACCGGACCGGTGTCCTGCCGACGGGGCGTTGCTGCCGCCGTGCACGGCCATCGCGGCGTGCGACCGAACGGCATCGAAAGCAGTGGGTCAGCCGGCCCACCGTCCGGAGAGGAAGGTGACGGCGAAGACGGTCATCAGGGGTGCTGCGATGACGAGGTAGGCGGTCTGGACGCGGGCGTTTCGCAGGCTCCAGGCAGCGAGGCCGGTCCACAGGGGCCACCACAGGAGGGTCGCGCGGGGGATGGAGGTGTACCAGTAGGAAGTGCCCAGGGCCCACAGGCTGAGGCCGATGTACACGGCTTCCGGCCAGCGCCGCTGTCGGAGCAGCAGGCCGCACAGGCCGATGCCGACCAGCATGGTGAGGAGTTCGGCCTGGCTCATCAGGGCGTACCCGGTGCTCTGGGAGTGTCCGAAGGCGGCGTGCCAGGTGTTCTGCCAGGCTTCCCAGGGGGCGTGGAAGTCGCGGTACCAGCCGCGTTCCTCGGCGTGTTTCCAGGCCATCCAGTCGCCGGTGTGCGTGTGCAGGTACCAGCTGTAGAGGAACGGCGGGAGGGCGGGCAGGGTCAGCCAGGGAAGACGTCGCCAGTGGGCGGGGGTGCGGGCGGTGACCAGGAAGTGGACCGCGAGAGCTGCGGCGAGGAAGAGGCCGCTGACACGGACGGTGGTGGCCAGGCATGTCAGGACGGCTGCGAGCGGCCAGTTGAGGCGCTGGGCGGCCAGCCAGGCCGGCAGGGCCAAGGCGAGGAAGAGCGCTTCGGTGTAGCCGGCGGCCAGGAAGACCGCGCACGGGGAGAGCAGGAAGAACAGGGCCGCGCGCTGGCCCGCGTCGTCCTGTGACAGGTGCAGCCGGGCGATCCGGGCCAGGGCCAGCACGGCGACGCCTCCGGCAACGAGGGAGATCAGCGCACCGGCCGCGGGCCAGCTCGGAATGACGGTGTGGACGGCCCGCAGTACGAGGGGGAAGCCGGGGAAGAAGGCTTCCCTGTTGTCCCAGCCGGATATCCAGGGACCGGACTGTCCCGGGAAGTAGCCGTCCTGGGCTATGTGCAGGTAGTGCCACCAGTCCCACCGCTGCCACGGTGAGAAGAACGAGGCGGCGTGGTGGGTCTGGCGGTCGTCGGCGAACAGCCAGCGGGTGCAGTAGGCAATGATCCAGATGCCCGCGCGGGTCAGCAGGTACAGCCACAGCACCTCGCGGTCGGCGGGCTTGAGCCGGAGAAACAGCCGGCCGAAGGACGTCGTGCTCGGTGACGGCGTATCGCGGGGCGGCCCGGGAGCGGTCCTGGTCCGGGCGGGCGGACGCTCACGCTGCCGGTGGGGGGATGAAAGGTTCACAACAGAATCTCCTGGGTCGATGTGCGCGTGCCGCCCGTGCCCCGGGCAGGCGTCACCCGGGGCACGGGAGGCGGAAGGTCAGCGGGGCGGGTCGCTCTGGCTGCGGGAGGCGGTGGCCGATGACCCCGATGCGCTCTGGCCGGAGGAGGGGCTCCCCGCCGGCGGCGGGCTGGTGCGGGGCGAGGAGGGCAGGGAGGACGCAGGAGAGGGCCGGGGGGTGGAAGGGGTGGTGGCCGGGACGGTGGTGCTGGTGCTGTCGGGCAGGAGTGCGGCCACGGCCGCACCCGTGCCGGAGAAGACCAGACAGACTCCGACAGCCAGCGCAAGGATCCGGCGCCTGCGCACTTGCTCCGCACGCTCGGTGATGAACGAGAGCGGAGCGGAACGGGCGCGGGACCGGCCGGTGGCGGCAGCCTCCTTGAACAGGGACCGCAGCGGGTCTTGGGGTTCAGACACGGGGCCCCTCCTCGGTATGCGGATCCTGCAGACGATGCGAGAGCGTGGCCCGGCCCCGGGCCAGATGCGTCTTGACGGTGCTGGCCGCCAGACCGGTCTCCGCGGCGATCTGCTCGACGGTCAGATCGCATACGTAGTGCAAGGCCAGCGTGCGGCGCTGTTTGGGCGGCAGATCCCGCAGCACTTCCACCAGGGCCACCGACTCCGGACCAGGAGCCTCCGTATGGGGCGGGGCACCACTGCGCTGCCAGGCATCCGCCATACGGCTCCGCCCGCGCCACCGGCTCACCGCCAATCGCCAGGCGACCGTACGGACCCACGCCTCGGGCTGCCCGTCACGGTCGAGCTGACGCCGTCGGCTCCAGCCCTTGACGAAAGCTTCCTGCACCACGTCCTGCGCCTCGTGCTGGTCGCCGAGCATCACAAACAACTGCCCCGTCAGCCGGGCGGCCGTCTGCGCGTAGAACTCTTCGAACTCCTCGACGGTCAACAATCAGCTCCTGGATCTCCTCGGTCTCACCGGGCATACGCCCGGCACCCCGCATCCGGACGACACCGAAACCGAAATGATCAGCGTGACGGTCATCACACAGACCTGACGGCCCGGGGCATCGGATTGCGGTTCACTCGGCCCGCTCTCACAAATGATCGCCTGTGAGCGTTCTGTGAAGACCCCGGGACCCGCCCCGTTTCCGCGGGCGAGCGCATGCAGAAGTTCCCCGGAACCCGCGCGTTGCGCGTTTCCGGGGGGAGCTGCCGCCATGGATTCGAGGCCCTGGAAGCCCCCTCCGCACACGGCAGACACCAAAGGGCCGTCGCAACACGCGAGTGTCGCGACGACCCTTTGGTGAGCCGGAGAAGTCCAGGGCTTCCGCCTCGGCGTCGGTCCGCACGGCGGTGACGGTGACGCCCCGACCGGCGCGGCCGGCCCTCGTCGGCGCCTCGACGAGGCGCACGCGGGGGGTCAGGCAGCCGCGGAAGTGGCCTGCGCGGTCACCTGCTGGATGACCTCGGTGAGCGCGGTGACGACCTCGGCGTCGTCGGCGGGGTGGGTGTCGGCGAAGCGCGTCACGGAGCCCGGGATGGACAGCTTGACGTCCTCCAGGACCACACCGCCCGCGATCCCGGCGGACTTGCGGGCGTCGTCCTGCGCCCATACGCCGCCGTACTGACCGAAGGCGGTGCCGACCACGGCGACCGGCTTGCCGGAAATGGCGCCGGCACCGTACGGGCGGGACAGCCAGTCGATGACGTTCTTCAGGACGGCCGGCATGGTGCCGTTGTACTCGGGCGAGAACAGCAGGAACGCGTCGGCCTGGCCCGCCGCCTCGCGCAGCCGGGCGGCAGCGGCCGGGACGCTTCCCTCGACGTCGACGTCCTCGTTGTAGAAGGGCACGTCGGCCAGGCCCTCGTACAGCTCGATGTCGACACCCGCGGGGGCGTGCTTGGCGGCGGCTTCGGCGAGCTGACGGTTGTGCGAGCCGGCGCGGAGGCTACCGACGAGCGCGAGGATGCGTACAGACATGGAGAACTCCCGGAGGGCGGAATCTGCGGAACAAGCGGACCGTGGGCCGTTGAAAGTTGTACCACTTAAGCGGACTGCGGTCCACTTATGTCTTCCGGGCGCTACTCTGAGCCCATGACCGGTCACGTTCCCCCGCCGCTCAGGCAGCCCGACCCCGGCGAGGCGCGGACGAGTCTCCCGCTCGCCCCGACCGGTGAGCCGCCGCAGCTACGGGCGGACGCGGCGCGCAATCGCACGCGCCTGCTGGACGCCGCTTCCCGGCTTCTGACCGAGTGCGGAGCAGCGAACCTGACCATGGAATCGGTGGCCGCCGCCGCAGGGGTGGGCAAAGGCACCGTCTTCCGGCGCTTCGGCGACCGAGCCGGACTCCTGCTCGCGCTCCTGGACCATCGGGAGGAGCAACTCCAGGCCGCCTTCCTCTCGGGTCCGCCGCCCCTGGGCCCCGACGCCCCCGCGGCGGAGCGTCTGCACGCCTTCGGGCCCGCCGTCCTGCGCCACGAACGCGATCAACACCCCCTGATCCTGGCCAGCCGGACGGACCCGCTGCGCAACTACACCGTCCCGGCCCGCCATCTGCGGCTCAGCCACATCGCGATGCTGCTGCGTC
Organism: Streptomyces sp. NPDC037301; assembly: GCF_055602785.1. Classification (NCBI taxonomy): domain Bacteria; kingdom Bacillati; phylum Actinomycetota; class Actinomycetes; order Kitasatosporales; family Streptomycetaceae; genus Streptomyces; species Streptomyces sp. NPDC037301. Next base: position 55,975 of record NZ_JBVJWD010000005.1, on the reverse strand, counting down.
GGGCGGACGTGCCCGGCGACCCGGAACTGCTCGCACACACCCTGCTCGAATCCATCGACACCGCTCTGGTCCACCACCTCACCGAGGAGCGCGGCATTGCGCCGGAGCGACTGGAGGAAGGCTGGCACCACCTGGTCACGCGACTCGGGGCGACCCGGTAGTCGACGGGCGCGGCGAGGGCGTGCGTCAAGGCCGCCGGCGGCCGAAGCCGGCTTGCGGGCGTACCGTTCGGGCCGACGGTCACGGGGCGGGCCATGACGCACGTCCGGTGAGAGACGTTCCGCCTTCTTCCTCCACGATCCCCCCTGTTCCTCGGCCGGGCGGGGGAGGGCTTCCGTGGGCGGGCGGGGCAGGGCTTTCGTGGCCGGGCGGGAGAGCGCTGTGCCGGACCGGGGGCAGATCGAGCCATCGGGCCGTACCGGGTGTGATCACATGGGTATGGCCTCCCAGGACGACCCGGACGGCCGGGTGGTGCGAGTCCGGTACGGCGATCCGCAGGCGCTGGGCACGGATGCGCAGGTCCACGTCCCAGTGCCGGCGGAATCTGATGCGTACCCCGAGTTTCGAGAGCTGGGGCAGCGTGGCCGGCGCGAGCCACAGTGCGTCGTCGCGGGTCTCCAGCCCCGTCATCCCGCGCTGTACGAAGTCGAGGGTGCCCGCCATCGCCCCCAGATGGATGCCTTCCTCGGTGGTGCCGCCCTGGATGTCGGCCACGTCCCCGGTCAGCGCCTCCTCGCAGTACTTCCACGCCGTCTCGCGGCGTGCGCGCGCCAGCACCCAGGCATGGACCAGGGAGCTGAGCGTGGAGCCGTGGCTCGTACGGGCGAGGTAGTAATCGACGGTGGCACGCCAGGTGTCGTCGTCCAGCACATGCCCGAGCTGCCGGAAGAGACCGGCGAGTTCCTCCGGCGAGAAGAGGTAGCCGAGCATCAGCACGTCGGCCTGTTTGGACGCCCGGTAACGATTGACGGTGTCGCCCTCCGCCTCCAGGATCCGGTCCAGCCGCCGGATGTCCCCGTACCGCCTCCGGTACCCCTCCCAGTCGAGCTCGGCCAGCTCCCCGTAACCGGCGAACTGGCTGATGACACCCCGGTGATACGGCACATGCAGCCGGTGGGAGATGTCCTCCCAGCGTTCCGGTTCAGCGGGATCGAGCCGGATCCGGTCGAGGAGCTGCCGGCGTCGTGTCCCGGACAGGGCGCGGTACAGCTCCGTCGAGCGGGACAGAACCCAGGCCGCTGTCACGTTCGTGTACGCGTTGTCGTCGAGGCCTGCAGCCTCGGTCCCCGGATAGGCGTCGTGGTACTCGTCCGGTCCGACGACGCCGCGGATGCGATACCGGGCCAGGGACGCGTCCCATTCGGCGCTGTCCGCCCAGAACCTGGCGATCTGCAGCAGCATTTCCGCGCCCTTGGAGTGCAGGTACTCCGTGTCCCCGGTGGCCTGGCAGTACTGCCAGACGTTGTACGCGACGGCCGAGCCGACATGGTGCTGCAGCCGGGAGCGGTCGGGCAGCCAGCGCCCCGAGCTCGGGTTGAGATGGAGTTCCTGGGTCTCCTCACGTCCGCTGTCGGCGCTCTGCCAGGGGTACATCGCCCCGGCCCTGCCCGCCTCGCTCGCCGCTCGGCACGCTGCGGGCAGCCGGCTGTGACGGTAGTCGAGAAGTCCTCGGGAGACTTCCGGGAGATGCAGATTCAGGAACGGCAGTACGAACAGCTCGTCCCAGAAGACATGGCCCCGGTACGCCTCACCGTGCAGTCCTCTCGCCGGTACCCCCACATCGAGTCCGGCGGTGTGCGGGGAGAGCGTCTGCAGTACATGGAAGAGGTGCAGCCGGAGAATGCGACCCGCTTCGCCCGGGACCTCCAGCCGGACCTGCGATCGGCCCAGGCCCGCTGGTGCGAGGAGAGCAGATGCGAGAAGTCCGGGGCTCTTCGGACCTCGGCCACGGCTGCCCGCAAAGGGCTGCCGATCGCGCGGTCGCGCGAGGTGTACAGCGCCACCGTCTTGTCGACGACGGCGTCGGAGTCCGGGCTCAGCGGGAGCATCAGCCGTTGGAAGACCGCCTTCGACGTGTGCCGGGAACTCGGGCCGACCCGCTGTTCCTTCCCTTCACCGCCGCACCCGGCCCGCGTGCGGGCCGCCAGCGCGACACCGATGTCCGACTCCACCGTGCGGCACCTCAGCGACACCGCACCGTCCTCCTCCGCCGCGGTCACCCAGCCGGTCAGGTGCCGGTTCGACAGATCCCGGTACCGCGCGACGCCGGAGTTGCGGACGTCGCCGTCGATCCCCGCCTCCACCTCGATCGCGCCCGTCCATCCCTCCGACCGGAACACCGTGTGCAGGGCGGCGAGATGCGGATCACCCATGTGCACCAGGCGGCACTGCTCCACAAGCAGCCGCCGGCCCGCCCCGTCCTCGTAGACGGACCGGCGGGTCAGCGTGCCCCCGCGCAGATCGAGTGACTGGCGGTGTTCCACGAGGTGCTCGTGATCCGGGGAGAGCCACGGTCCCGGGGCGGTACCGGCGGGGTGGATGCGGTAGCGCAGCGGCAGCCAGTTCGGCAGGTTGACCAGGTCCTCGTTCTCCACCCGGCGGCCCCGGACCGAGGAGGCCAGCCGGTTGTAGCAGCCCGCCGCATAGGTGCCGGGGTAGTGCGACCGGCCCTCGGACGTCTCGCACGCGGCTCCGCGGGTGGCGAAGTATCCGTTGCCGAGCGTGCACAGCGCCTCGCGCAGCCGTTCCTCCTGCGGGTCGTACCCCTCGTACGACCAGGTCCAGGCACGCGCCATCAGTCGTCCCCGGCCGTCAGCAGGTCCCCCGGATCGGGCACCACGATGTCGGCACCGTGACGGCGCAGCTCGGCGGCGCCGGCGGGGGTGCCTGTACGGTCCACGCCGGCCACGAGTCCGAAGCCGCCGCGTCGCCCGGCCTCGACCCCGGCCAGCGCGTCCTCCACCACGGCGGTATCCCGGGCCGGGGTCCGCAGACGCCTCGCCGCTTCGACGAAGAGCGAGGGGTCCGGCTTCCCGGGCAGCCGCAGCCGACGCGCCTCGTTTCCGTCGACCACGGCGTCGAACCGGTCGATGAGGCCGGCCCGCGCCAGCAGTTCCGTCGCGTGCCGGGACGCGGAGACGGCGGCACAGGGCACCCGCTCACGGCGCAGCACGCCGAGGAGACGGACCGTGCCGGGCCAGACGTCGACCGGGTCGGTGCGCAGGCTCTGCGTGAACAGCTCGTCCTTGCGGGCGGCGATCGCCCATACCGTCGCGGTTCCCGGTGGGTCGTCGGGGCTGCCTTCGGGAAGGTCCAGTCCCCTCGATGCCAGGAAGGCCGCCGCACCGTCCTTCCGCGACCGGCCGTCGACGTGGCGCAGATAGTCGTCGTCGTCGAACGGCCGCTGCCCCTCGACGGCCGACAGACAGGCGTCGAACGCCTTCTTCCAGGCTGCGGCGTGTCTCCCGGCGGAGTCGGTGATCACTCCGTCGGTGTCGAAGACCACGGCCCGCACGGAGCGCAGGCACGGTGCCAGGGACTGTGCGGCTGCCATGACCGGGGCGGTCCCTTCGTCAGGGGCTCCTCTCCATGGCACCACGGTTCCGGCGCACGGGCGCGTCGTGGACTTCGCACGGCATCGCGGCCGAGCGTCCCCCCGAAACCGCGCATATCGTTCACAACAGGCAGCCGCGTCCGGGCACGCGCGGCCGCCGCAGCCCTCCAGGGACCCGCCACGGACGGAGGATTCCATGTCAACGACCAGGAGTCTGCTCGACGCGATCCCGCCCGACGGCCGGACACGCCTGCTCGACGAGGCTGCCCGTGAAGTGCCTCTGGCCCTCGACGAACGCCTCTTCGAAGAAGGCAGACGGGCCGACCACTTCTGGATCATCCGCTCCGGACAGGTCGAGGTCGACATCCGTGTGCCCGGCCGTCGTGCGGCGGTCATCGAGACGCTGGGCCAGGACGATCTGCTGGGCTGGTCCTGGCTGTTCACCCCGCACGTGTGGCACATGGGTGCGCACGTGATCCGGGCGGGACAGGCCGTGGAATTCGATGCCGCTGCCGTCCGCTCGTTGTGCGAGGCCGATGCGAAGCTGGGCCGGGCGGTGTACAAGTACGTCGCCGAGACGGTGGCGGAGCGCCTGTACGGAACACGGAAAAGGCTGCTGCAGCTGTACGGTCCCCGGGGTGCGTCCCTTGAGGACTGAAACGTTCCGGGGCGCGGGACCTTCCGGGGGCGGGACCGTCCGGGCGCGGGACCCTCCGCAGCGGGACCCTCTGCGGCATGCCCGAGGGACGAAAGGCCCATACCACCCGGCCGGCATCTGTTCCATGCTGAAGAGACCATCGACCGTTCCCGATCTCCGGGAGTTCCGATGCCCAGCCAGACTCTCGACGACGCAACGCTGGCCGGCCTCGTCGCCGATGCCACCGCCGCCCCGTCCATGCACAACGCCCAGCCCTGGCAGTTCCGCTACACACGCGCCGGCCGGACCCTCACCCTCATGGCCGACCTCGACCGAGCGATGCCGGAGGCCGACCCCGCCACCCGTGCACTGCACGTGGGCTGCGGCGCGGCCCTGCTGAACCTGCGGGTGTCCGCCGCCCACCACGGCCTGGACGCGGTCACCGCGCTGCTGCCCGAACCATCGGCCCCGGCCGTACTGGCCACCGTCCGTCTCGGCGTCCGCCCCGACGCTCCACGGGAACCCGCGGATGAAGCGCTCGCCGCTCTCCACCCCGCGATCCGGGACCGGCACACCAGCCGCTATCCGTTCGACGAGCAGCCGATCCCCGAGGACATCCGTGCGCAGTTCGCCGACGCGGCCCGTATCGAGGGCGCGGACTTCGCGTTCCTGGCCCCGCCGCATCTGGAGACCGTGCTCGAACTGATCCGGGACGCCGAGGGATACGACCGCGGGGATCCGGCACGGGAGGCGGAGCAGCAGCACTGGACCCGGGACACGAAGACCGGTGCGCCCGTCGACGGAATCCCGGACTACGCCTTCGGCCCCCGCGACGCCTCCGAACGAGCGACCACCCGCGATTTCGCGGGAACCGGCCTCCTCCCGGGCCGGGCACGCGTCCGCTTCGAGAAGCGGCCGCAACTGGCCCTGCTGAGCACCCCGGGCGATCACCCCACGGACTGGCTGAGCGCAGGACAGGCGCTGGAGCGCGTACTGCTCACCGCCACGCTCCACAATGTGTCCACCTCGTTCGCGACCCAGCCCATCGAATGGCCGGACCTGCGGTGGCTCCTGCGCGACCCTGTCTTCGGCACGGGGCACGCACAGATGATCGTCCGCCTGGGATACGGGCCCACGGGACCGCACACGCCACGCCGCCCCTTGGACCAGGTGCTGACGATCGAACCGTAGAAACATCCGGGCTCACGCCCGGACATGCGCCCGAGCTATTGAGCAATTCACCCGGGCCCGAGGTGAACCGAGCACGGAAGGCGGTGGGAGCGATGCAGCTCCCCGTAGTCGTCGGAGTGGACGGATCGGAGGGCAGTCTCCGTGCCCTGGACTGGGCAGCGGCACAAGCGGCACGATCGGGGCTTCCCCTGCGCGTCGTCCACGCGTCGCTGTGGGAGCGCTACGAAGGCACGCACTCCCCCTCCGACACCGAGCGTCCCACCGAACAGGTCCTCGCGGAGCGTCTCGTCGCCGAGGCCCGGGAACGCGCGCAACGGCTCGGCCCCGAGGTGCGCGTGGTGACGTCCGTGGAGCCCGAGGACCCGGTGGCCACACTTGTCAGGGAGAGCCACGAGGCAGCCCTGGTCGTCCTCGGCTCCCGCGGCCGGGGCCGGATCGCCGGGATGCTCCTGGGGTCCGTCAGCCTCGCGCTCGCGGGCCGGTCCCACTGCCCGGTCGTGGTGGTCCAGGCAACGGCGCCGAGCACCCCGCCGAAGCCCGGCCGCGTCGTCGTCGGGATCGGCAGCGCCGCAGGACCCTCGGCAGCCGCCGCCTTCGCACTCGGCCAGGCGGCGTCGCGCCACGGCGAGCTGATCGCCGTACGGGCCTGGCGCTCCCCCGCCCACGAGGCCATGAGCCATCCGCTCCTCGCGGGCTCCCCGGCCTCCGCACATCACCAACAGGCCGAGGAACACCTCGAAGAGGTACTGGCGGCGCTGGACCGGACCGGTTCCTCCGACGTCACCATCCACAGGTCGGTGGTGCAGGGACCGGCGCACCAGGAACTGATCGCCGCCGCCGCAGGTGCCGAACTGCTGGTCGTCGGCGCCCGGCGGACCGGCGGATGGCACGGATTCCATCTGGGCCCGGTGAACCACGCGATGCTGCACTACGCGCCCTGCCCGGTCGCCGTCGTCCCCGATGCGTACCTTTCGTCCCGAGCCTGAGACGTACCGGACCTGACGCCGGTCGGGGAAGCGCTGCGGTCGGCAGCGGCCGGAGCCGGCAGCGGGGACACCGATACCGATCGAAGCATTCGAAGCAACTGCCGCCCGGCCGCACCCGCCGGTTCACGGCCCCGACGGGTCGCCCGTACTCGACTCCTCCGCGCTCGACTCCTGCACGCTCGGCGTGGGGTCGGTGTCAGGGACGTACGTCGAAGCCGGCCAGGGCTCGTACGCCGGCACGGTGCTCCACGGCGTGGGTTCGGGGGGCGCGAAGGGGCCCACGCGCTCCTGCATGAGGATCAGCACCACCACGGCCAGGAGCAGGGTGATCAGGATCAGCGCGAGACCGATGGGGTTCCGGGGGTTGTAGACATAGCGGCTCGTCCCCCACTTGCTCCGTATGAAGACTGGCTCATCGTCACGGTCCACAAACCGGATACTACGTCGAACACTTGAGCAGTCGAGGAGTTCGGGAACGGCGTGACCGACCTCATGGGCGCGAGCGACTGCCGGCCCCCGGCCGTGCGGTTGACCTCGTACCGATGCACTCATGTGCGAGTCGATGTACTCATGTACGAGGGGGAGGGCCGACCCATGCCCAAGGCTGCCGCCGCACGTCTTGTCACCACGCTCGCCGCACCGCTGGACCGCTGGACCGCAGGCAGGATGCTGCGGACGCCCCGCACCTCCTGCGGTGGCCCGCGCACCAGGAGGACATGCGACCCGCATCCGGCGACGAGCAGCCCGCCCCCGGCCGGCGTCTGCTCCTCCAGCGCGGCGACACCGAGTTGGCCGCCGTCGACCCGGACACCGAGGGCGCCCCGGCGATCCGTTTCCCCGCGCCCTGGCCCCGCCGCTTCGGTACCTGCACGGTGGCGCCGAGCGGTGATCTCGCGGTCTTCGCCGGGGTGCACTCGCTGCGCGCGGTGGACCTGACGGGCGCGGTGCGCCGGGAGCTCCGGCACGGCTGCCGGGACGGCAACTGCCGTACGTCCACACCACGTACGTGCGGAGCCGGTAGGCCGGACCGGGGGCGTCGGCCCAGGGTCCCCACCCCCAATCACCCGCATTCGGCCATTCATTGGCCGAAGAATGATCTCCAGCTGACCTGCCGATCCTGCCGATGCAGAAGACATCCACGTTGTTCCGCGCCGTGAGAGGGCCTGCCATGGACGACACCCTGCTGGCCCTGTCCATCCCCGTGCTGGTCTTCGCCGGCGGTATCTACGCGGCGTGCGAGAGCTGGTGGCGGCGTCGGCACCCAGCGCCGCCGTCCCCGTACACGCATCAGGCGGCGCGGCTGGCCGAGCGCGCGATGCTGGTGGACGCCGAGGACATCGTCGACGGCGCTTACACGAGGCTGGGCGGCCTCTACGACAGCCCGGGTTCGCCGGACACGCACCCTCCGGCCCCCGGCGTCACGCGCCGGGAGGCCGCCAGCCCGGATCCCGGCCGGTCAGCGCCAGCACCTGCTCGAAAGGGCTAGCCCCGTCCGGTACGGGACGGGGCTCGCCGAACACCTTCGCCTCCCGGGCCATCGGCGCCATCGCGGCCAGTCCGGGACCGATCTCGCTCAGCACGGACTCGTCCGGAACGAACTCCTGACCGGTGGCACGGGCCAGATCCCAGGCATGAACGGTCAGATCGCCCAGCACCATGTTCCCGACGGTCCTGGCCGGGAGACCCATGGACCCCGCGGTCCCCTCGTCGGCGCCGGGCACGGCCCAGGCCGCCACCAGCTCGGCCGTCTCCTCGCCGAAGCGGGCCCGCCAGTCCCCCGTGACGGCGTCCGGCACCGCGCCGAAGTCGGCCTGCTCCCTGGCCGCCAGGGCCTGGAAGTTGACGACCACTTGGAAGAGATGGTTGACCAGGGCCCGTACGTCGTACTCCGCGCACGGCGTGGGGTCTCCCAGGCTGTTGTCGTCGATCCCGTGCATCACGGGGACGGCCCGCCCGGCGGCCGCTTCCAGCAACTCGCTGATCTTCTTCATGCTTCGACCCTGCATGCCGGAGCTGCCCGGCGCTTGAAGAAACGCGACACTGCCCCACGGAGTTCCGTGCGTCATAGAATCGCCGCCATGGCAGGTCCTCGACGCGACACCCGGGGCATCGTCGACGCCCCCGAACTCTTCGCGCGGGTACGTTTCCGCCGCCGCGAGCCCGCCCCCGTACTGCGGCCGTACCTGGAGCACTACTGGCTCATCGACTGGGATCTGCCGAAGCCGTACGCCTCCCATCTGGTGCCGCACCCGTCCGTGAATCTGGTCTTCCAGCGGTACGGGACCGGTGAGGACCACGGTGCCGGGTTCGCAGAGGTCTCGGGCATCGGTCTGGAGCTCTTCACGCAGAAGCTGGAGGGCCGGGGGCGGGTCTGCGGGGTGCAGTTCCGGCCCGGCGGATTCCGCCCGTTCGCACCGGACCGGCCGGTGTCTCAGTGGACGGGGCGGCGGCTCCCCGCGGACGAGGTGTTCGCCCCGCCCGCCCCGCCGTCGGCCGTGCTGGACCCGGCGGACGAGGACGCGCGGGTGGCGGCACTCGACGCGTATCTGCTGGGGCTCGGCCCGGAACCGGACCCGCAGGCCGAACGTGCGATGGCCCTGGTCGACCTGGTACGAACGGACCGCACGGTGCGCCGCGTCGACGAGCTCGCCCGCATCGAAGGGCTGTCGTCGCGCTCGCTCCAGCGGCTCTTCGCCGCGTACATCGGCGTCGGCCCCAAGTGGGTCATCCTCCGCTACCGCATCCACGAGGCACTGGAGCGGGCCGAATCGGCCCCGGAGGTGGACTGGGCGGCACTCGCCGCGGAGCTCGGTTACAGCGACCAGGCCCACCTGATCAGAGACTTCACGGCCACGGTCGGTGTCCCGCCGACGGCGTTCGCCCCACACTGATTACCGGAGGGCCCCCTCTGATTACCCAAGCCCCATCCGGCTGTCAGTGCCGCGTCCTACAGTTTTGGCATGGAACGCACCGCTTCATCATCCGTACGGATCGAGCCCTGGTCGGACGCCGACCTGGAGCTGCTCCGCCGCGCCAATGCACCGGAGCTGATGGACCATCTGGGCGGCCCCGAGACGGAGGAGCAGCTCATAGCGCGTCACGAGCGCTACGTGGCGATGAGCGCGGACCGGACGGGCGGAGGCAGGATGTTCCGCATCGCCCTGGCCGACGGGGACGAGGCCGTGGGCACGATCGGTTTCTGGGAGCGGACCTGGCAGGGCCGGGAGGTGTACGAGACGGGGTGGGCCGTCCTCCCCGGACACCAGGGCCTGGGCATCGCGACGGCTGCCACGACGGCCGTCGCCGAACAGGCCCGCGCCGAGCACAAGCACCGCTGTCTGCAAGCCTATCCGTCCGTCGGCAACGGCGCGTCGAACGCGGTGTGCCGCAAGGCCGGTTTCACCCTGATCGGCAAGTGCGACTTCGAGTACCCGCCCGGCAATGTGCTGCTGACGAACGACTGGCAGCTGGACCTCACTCCGGACGCCCCGGACGCGGGACGCTGAACCTCGGCCCACGCTCAGGCCCATGCCGGGCCCGGGCCTTGAGCTCAGTCCAGATCAAGGACCTTGTCGAAGTTGAACGCGACGATGCCCAGCCGCTCCCGCAGATAGAAGCGGTGGGCGTCGGTGCGCTGCGTGCCCGAGTCCAGGTTGAGGTGCAGACAGCCGGCCTCCCTGGCCCGCCCTTCGAGATGCCCGAGGAGCCGGCGGCCGACGCCGGTGGAACGGGCGCCTTCGGCGGTGACCAGGTCGTCCACGTACAGCATCCGGATCTGGCTGGTGTTGTCGACGATGCGCCAGCCGGCCGCTCCCACGCAGGCGCCCTCGTCGTCGTAGGCGGCGCTGAACCGCAGCCCCTGTGCGTGCCCCTTCTCGTACACCTCCCGGAAGAGGTCCTCGGTGAGGTGCGGGCGGAGTTCGCGCAGGACGGGAAGCAGGTCGGCGGCCAGTCGGGCATCGCCGGGTTCGAGGTCGAGGATCTTCATGCGGGAACAAAACCATTGGATCGAGCGGAGCCCTGCCCCCGGGCCCGCACGAAACCGTTTGACGGGCGGGTTCTCGTCCAGGATATTTATCTGCGTCGCGCAGCTTATGCGCATCACAGATAAAAAATGATCAGAGGAGACTCCACCCCATGCTCACTCTCGTCACCGGATGCCGAGGCCGTATCGGCTCCACGCTCGTCTCACTCCTGCACCGGGACGGCCACGCCGTACGTGCCGCCTCGCGCAACCCCGAGACGCTCACCACCCTGCCCGCCGGCGTACCGATCGTGGCCTGCGATCTCGGCGATCCCACCACCTTCGCGACCGCTCTCGACGGTGTCGGATCCGTCTTCCTCTACGCCGAGGCGTCCGGCATCGAAGCCTTCCTCTCCGCGGCCGAGACCGCCGGGGTCGGCCACATCGTGCTGCTGTCCTCCAGCTCGGTCCTCGGCCCGGACGCCCACGGCAACCCGATCGCCGCCTCCCACCACGCGGTGGAACAGGCTCTGAGCGCCTCACCCCTCACCGCGACGCTGCTCCGCCCCGGCGCCTTCGCGAGCAACGCGTACCAGTGGGCGGAGTCGGTACGAACCCGCGGCTCCGTCGGCCTTCCCCACCCTCGCAGCCACACCAGCCCGATCCACGGGACGGACATCGCCGAGGCCGCCCTCGCCGTTCTCACCGACCCTCGGCTGCAGGGCGCGGCATACCACCTGACCGGCCCCGAATCGCTCACCGCCGCCGAACAGATCGGCCTGCTGGCGGCGGCGGCCGGGCGCCCCATCGCCGTCGACACCGTGACCGGGGAGGCCTGGAAGAAATCCGTGGCCCCCTTCGTTCCCGAGCCGATCGCCGACGCGCTGCTCGCCTACTCGGCCGCCACGGACGGCTCACCGGCCGAGGTGACCGGCGACACGGAGAAGCTGACCGGCCACCCGGCCCGCACCTTCGCCACCTGGGCCGAGGAACACGCGGCCGCCTTCCGCCCCTGAGCCCTGCGCCCGGCGCCGAAACCCCTGGCTGACGCACCCCGCGCAATGACATCCTGACGAGGTGAACGGACCGGAGATCCACCTCGAAGTCGACCCCGAACTGCGGCTCTTCGTCGCCCATGAACGCCGCAGGGGACGCTCTGCCGTGACCACCGACGGATCCTCCACCCTCGGTCATGTCGTGGAGTCGCTCGGCATCCCGCTCACGGAGGCCGGACAGCTCCTGGTCGACGGCCGCCCCGTATCCGTCTCTCACATCCCGGGGGCGGGCGAGCTGGTCGAGGTACGCGCCGTGGAACGCCCCCAGCGCGTCCCGGGCGCACCCCTGCGGTTCCTGCTCGACGTCCACCTCGGCACGCTCGCCCGGCGGCTTCGGCTGCTGGGTGTCGATGCGGCGTACGAGAGCGAGGACATCGGTGATGCCGCGCTGGCCACCCGGTCGGCGGACGAACGCCGCGTACTGCTCTCCCGGGACCGCGGACTTCTGCACCGGCGGGAGATCTGGGCCGGGGCGTACGTCTACAGCGACCGGCCGGATGACCAACTGCGGGACGTGCTGGAGCGGTTCACGCCGCATCTGGCCCCCTGGACCAGATGCACCGCCTGCAACGGCCCGCTGAAGGCGGCCGACAAGGACTCCGTCAGCGACCACCTGGAGCACGGCACCCGGCACTCGTACGACGTCTTCGCGCAGTGCACGGAGTGCGACCGCGTCTACTGGCGGGGGGCCCACCACTCCCGCCTGGACGCGATCGTCACGAAGGCGCTCCACGACTTCGCGCCCACTTCCCCGGACGACACCGAGGAGAACGGCCACGACCGGGCGCCGTCAAGCCCGTCCGGGGCCGGAGACTGACGGGGCACCCTCCCGCAACGCCGTGACCTGCAGTGCGCTCAGCTCGACCGTCCTGCGCATATGGGCAATGAGCAGAGCCACTTCGTCGTCGTCGTATGCCTCGAACATCGCCGCCCATGCCCCGTTCAGCCGCTCCCACACCGCACCGATCTCCGCCATCCGCTCCGGGACGGTCGTGACGAGCACCCGCCGCCGGTCGGCCGTGTCACGCTCGCGCGTCACATAGCCGCCCCGCTCAAGCCGGTCGACCAGCCGGGTCGCCGACCCCGTGGTGAGCCCGGTCAGCTCCGCGATGCGGCCCGTGGTGACCGGAACCGTCTCCAGGCTGAGCAGATTGAGGCACTGCAGATCGGTCGGGTGGAGCCGCAGATGGTCCGCGACGGCCTGGTTGAAGAGGGCGTACGCGGCCATGTAGCGGCGCGACTCGACGGTCAGCTCGGCCATCAGCACACTGCGGCGGGCCCGGGACTTCTGCGGCATGCAGAGAGTGTACGAAGCAGACAGCAGCCCTCGCGGTCCCGTTACGGCCGCTCGGCGGTCAGATAGCGCTGAACGGTGGGCGCGAGCCAGACGATCACCTCCTCGCGCGACATCGAGGCAGCGGGCGTGATGCGCAGGACGTAGCGCGCGAGCGCCATCCCCAGGATCTGCGAGGCGACGAGGGCCGCACGGCGCGGGGCGTCGGCCGGGTCGGGGCAGACGCCGGCCGCTGCCGGACCGAGCTGCTGAGCTGACCGCGCTCCACCAGAGCGACGCATCGGACACCGTCACCGCCGAACTGCGCGAGGCGGACGGCAGCCTGACCACGCTCGGCGCCCGCTACCTCGTCGGTACCGACGGAGTACGCAGCCGGGTGCGTCAGGCGCTCGGCCTCCCTTTCCCCGGCGAACCCGTGATCCGGTCGATCGTTCTCGCCGACGTCCGGCTCGCCGAAGAGCCCCCCGGCGAGGCGCGCTGGATCTCCCGCTTCCACAGCGACGAACGCCAGGTACCCGTCTACCGCACCGGCCGGGTCTTCCTCGCCGGGGACGCCGCCCATGTCCACTCACCCGCAGGCGGCCAGGGCATGAACACCGGCCTCCAGGGCGCCGCCAACCTCTGCTGGAAGCTCGCCGCCGTACTGCGCGGACACACGACCGACCCGGAGGCGCTGCTCGACAGCTATCACGCGGAACGGCACCCGGTCGGCGCCAGGGTGCTCCGCTCCAGCGGCGCCCTCGTCCGCCTCGCCATGGCCCGCACCCCGCTCCAGCGAACGGTCCGGGCACTCGCCGCCAAGGTGCTGTCCACGATCCGGCCCGCCTCCGACAAGGCCATCGGCCTGATCTCCGGTATCTCGATCGCCTACGCGGCACCGCGCGGCGCCCACCCCCTCACCGCAAAGCGAGCCCCCGACCTGAGCCTGCGGGAGGGCCGCCGCCACCAACTGCTGCACGACGGCACGTTCGTCCTCGTCACCCCCGACGACGCCGCCACTCCGGCATCACCGGCCCCGCTGCTGCATACCCACTGGAGGGGTGACCGCACCACCACCCTGCTCGTCCGCCCCGACGGCTACATCGCCTGGGCGAGCGACCACGCCGACCCGGCGGCCCTGCAGGCCGCACTCACCCGATGAGCGCGTGCCCAGGGCCCGGGGAAGATACAGATCATCACGAATTGCTCATATCCACCAACCGGTTCGGCGTGCACTCCCCCTCGCCGCCCATGGCACGCTGATTCCATGGTCGTCGCCCGCTCTGTCGCTCTGTTCGTCATCGCCGCACTCTTCGAGATCGGCGGCGCCTGGCTCGTCTGGCAGGGCTTGCGCGAGCACCGGGGCTGGATCTGGATCGGCGCGGGTGTCATCGCGCTGGGTGCCTACGGTTTCGTCGCCACGCTCCAGCCGGACGGCGAGTTCGGCCGCATCCTCGCCGCGTACGGCGGTGTCTTCGTCGCGGGCTCGATCGCCTGGGGCATGGTCGCCGACGGCTATCGCCCCGACCGCTGGGACGTGATCGGCGCGCTGATCTGTCTGGCCGGCATGGCCGTGATCATGTACGCCCCGCGCAACCACTGACCGCGCGCCTGCCTATCCTGGCCCCGTACCGATCAGCTGCCCGAGGAGTCCGTCATGGCCGCCATCCCGATCGCCGTCATCACCGGAGCGAGCAGCGGCATCGGCGCCGCGACCGCCCGACAGCTGGCCGCCGCCGGCTACCGCGTAGTCCTGACCGCCCGCCGCAAGGACCGCATCGAGGCGCTCGCCGCCGAGATCAACGAGGCGGGCCACCAGGCAACGGCCTACGCCCTGGATGTCACCGACCGCAATGCGGTGGACGAGTTCGCCACGGCGTTCCGTACCCTCGCCGTCCTCGTCAACAACGCCGGCGGCGCACTGGGCGCCGACCCTGTCGCCACCGGCGACCCTGCCGACTGGCGCCAGATGTACGAGACGAACGTCATCGGCACGCTCAACGTCACCCAGGCCCTGCTCCCCGCCCTCACCGCGGGCGGGGACGGCACGATCGTGATCCTCTCCTCCACCGCAGGCCTCGCCACCTACGAGGGCGGCGGCGGCTACGTGGCGGCCAAGCACGGCGAACACGTACTGGCCGAGACCCTCCGCCTGGAGATCGTCGGCACCCCGGTCCGCGTCATCGAGGTCGCCCCCGGCATGGTCAAGACGGAGGAGTTCGCCACAACCCGCTTCCGCGGTGACACCGAGAAGGCGGCAAAGGTGTACGCGGGCGTCGAGGCCCCCCTCACCGCAGACGACGTGGCCGACACCATCACCTGGGCCGTCACCCGCCCCAGCCACGTCAACATCGACCTCCTGGTGGTCCGCCCCCGCGCACAGGCCTCCAACGCCAAGGTCCACCGCACCACCTGACCCGCACCGCCTGGGCCCGGCGAAGATCCGAAAGAGCCTGGAAACCAGAAGGAGCCCCGGACACACCACCCGCGTCCGGGGCTCCTCCGTTCAGAGGTCCTTCCCGCCGGAGGCCCTCCGTTCAGTCGCGCGCAAAAGGCCTCAACCCTTCACACACACAACCTGCTTGAGCTTGGCGACGACCTCCACCAGGTCCCGCTGCTGCTCGATGACCTGCTCGATCGGCTTGTACGCGGCCGGAATCTCATCCACGACGCCGGAGTCCTTGCGGCACTCCACGCCCCGCGTCTGATCCTCCAGGTCCCGCGTCGAGAAGCGCCGCTTCGCAGCGTTCCGGCTCATCTTCCGGCCGGCGCCGTGCGAGGCCGAGTTGAAGGACTTCTCGTTCCCAAGGCCCTTCACGATGTACGAGCCGGTGCCCATCGAGCCCGGGATGATCCCGAAGTCCCCGGAACCCGCACGGATCGCCCCCTTCCGCGTGACCAGCAGGTCCTTGCCCTCGTACCGCTCCTCCGCCACATAGTTGTGATGGCAGGAGATCACCGGCTCGAAGGTGACCTTGGCCTTCTTGAACTCCTTGCGGACCACGTTCTGGAAGAGCGCCATCATGATGGCGCGGTTGTGCTTCGCGTACTCCTGCGCCCAGAACAGGTCGTTCCGGTACGCCGCCATCTGCGGGGTGTCGGCGATGAACACGGCCAGGTCGCGGTCGATCAGATCCTGATTGTGCGGCAGCTTCTGCGCCTGCCCGATGTGGAAGTCGGCCAGTTCCTTGCCGATGTTCCGCGATCCGGAGTGCAGCATCAGCCAGACCGAACCCGACTCGTCAAGGCAGAACTCGATGAAGTGGTTGCCCGAACCGAGCGTTCCCATCTGCTTCGTGGCACGTTCCTGACGGAACTTGACCGCATCGGCGACCCCGTCGAACCGTCCCCAGAAGTCGTCCCAGCCCGGCGCCCGGAAGCCGTACAGCCCGTCCGGCTCCACGGCCTCGTCATGCATGCCGCGGCCCACCGGAATCGCCTGCTCGATCTTCGACCGCAGCCGGGACAGGTCGCCCGGCAGGTCATTGGCCGTCAGGGAGGTCTTCACCGCGGACATTCCGCAGCCGATGTCCACGCCGACCGCCGCCGGACAGACCGCACCGTGCATCGCGATCACCGAACCGACCGTCGCCCCCTTGCCGAAGTGGACGTCCGGCATGACGGCGAGACCCTTGATCCAGGGCAAAGTGGCCACGTTGCGCAGCTGCTGCATCGCGACGTCCTCGACCGAGGCCGGGTCGGCCCACATGCGGATGGGGACCTTCGCGCCCGGCACCTCTACATACGACATAGTTCCTCGATTCCCCCGAAAAGCCTGAAAGCGCAAAACCGGTGCCAAGGTCGGCAAATGAGTCGGTCGACCGGCATTCACAGCGGCGCGTGCGATACACATTGTGTCAACCGGTCGCCATCGAGCGGCAACCGTTTTTCGCACGAAGGGAGCCCAGGACCGTGCGACGAATGGCGTACGTACCCGGCACCGCGCTACTGGCAGCGCTTGTCGTCGGCTGCAGTGCCAGCACCGGAACGGGTGGCTCCGCCCCCGACAGCAAGCCCGGCGAGGCGACCGTCGCCGTGGCGGCCCCCGGCAAGTACCGCACTCTCCCCGACCCTTGCCGCACCGTTGCGCCGTCCGCGCTGAAGGACCTGCTCCCGGTCGCCGCCGAACTCCCCGAGGACCAGCAGAAGAAGGTGTACGAGGGCACGGCCACCGTCACCTACGACACCGACCGCAGGGTCGGCTGCCACTGGAAGTCCGAGGCCCCCGACTCCTCGCACACCCTCTTCATCGACTTCGAGCGTGTCGTGTCCTACGACCCCTCGGTGAGCGATGACGACCGCGCCCGCGAGGTGTACGCGAAGAAGGAGACCGCCGCCGGTCTGTCCTCGTCCTCCCCCACACCCAGCAGCACGAAGGACGCGGAGAAGCAGGCACCCCCCTCCGCGGAGTCCGGAGCGGACTCCGCCTCGGACTCCGCCTCGCACGCCCCGTCCGGCCCGGCCTCCGAAGCCGGGAACGCGGACGATCCCGCAGGCGAGAACGGCAGCGCAGGCAGCACCGACGAGAGCCTTCTGCCACGCACCCTCGACAACCTCGGAGACGGTGCATTTCTGGACGATCAGCTCACTCGGGCAGGTTCCACCGCACAGAACCGCACGGTGAGCGTGGTATTCCGCACATCGAACGTCATCGTGACCATCGAGTACGCCGAGCAGCCGACCGTCTCCACCGTGCGCCCCGACAGCAAGGAACTGCAGGACAAGGCCCAGTCGCTGGCCCGGAAGCTGGTCGACAAGTTCAGCGAATAGCCCCGCCCGGGGCACCCCGGACCGGTGCCGCCCACGCCCGCCGAGTGCCCGACCGAGGCGGCATCCGGTCGCCGTCCGTCGTACCGTGGCCCTCCGGAACACCCGCCGAACCACCCGCCGACGCCCGACCGCCCGCCCGAGCCGACCACCTGGCAGCCCGCCCGCCGCGCCACCCGAGTGAAGGAACCATGCACCGTTCAGCCCCGCGACTCTCCCGCATACTCGCCTGCGCCGCCGTTCCGGTGATGCTCGTCGTCGCCGGCTGCTCGTCGGACTCCGACGACAAGAAGGACTCGGGTTCGTCCTCGTCGTCCGCCGCGCCGAGCGCGAAGAAGTCGGAAGCGACCGTCGAGCCTGCGAAGTTCGCCGCGCTGCCCGACCCGTGCAAGTCGATCAGCGCGAAGACGGTCACCTCCCTGGTCCCCAAGGCGAAGTCCAAGGGCGGCACGCCTGCCGGCTCCAGCGACACCGCATACCGCGCGGGCTGCTCCTGGAACGGCCTCGACGACAACGGAGTGAAGGGTTCCCAGTACCGCTGGATCGACGTCGGCCTCACCCGCTTCGACTCGGACCAGTCCCTGGGCAGCGGCGCCAAGCGCGCGCAGCAGGACTACGCGAAGCAGGTCGCCAAGGCCAAGGCGACCGAGGGCGCGAAGAAGGCCGCCGAGGCGCCCGTCTCCGGCATCGGCGAGCAGGCCACCAAGATCACGTATGACCTCGCCAAGACGAGTGAGGACTTCAAGTACGCAACAGTCGTGGCCCGTACGGGGAACGTCGTCGTCACCCTCACCTACAACGGTGCGGGTTACGCGGGCGCGAAGGCTCCGTCCGCCGACGACATCCTGAAGGGTGCCGAGAAGGCGGCCAAGGAGGCAGTGGCCTCGGTCGCCTCCGCCGGCACGAAGCCGGACGCGCCGAGCGGGTCGGCCAAGCCCAGCGAGAAGGCCACGGAAAAGAAGACGAGCTAGCCGACGCGCCAGGGCCTGCCTCAACGCCCCTGCCCGGAAGCAGTTTCACGAAGCCCGGTCCTCCCCCGAGTACCGGGCTTCGCCCCTCCCCACGCAACACGCCGCCCCCTCATGTGCCAGGCTGTGCCCGCCAGAAGTCGGAACAGGACGTCGGACAAGGGAAACGGGGAGGGGAACGCGGGTGGCCGCGATGCAGCTGACACGCACCCACCGGATACTCATCGGGCTCGTGGTCGCCGGTGCGGTGCTCATCGCCGCGATCGGTTTCGCGGGTTCGTACGCTGCGGTGCGCGAGCTCGCCCTGCAGAAGGGCTTCGGGAACTTCTCGCTGGTCTTCCCGATCGGCATCGACGCGGGCATCTGTGTCCTGCTCGCCCTGGACCTGCTGCTGACCTGGCTGCGCATCCCGTTCCCGCTGCTGCGCCAGACGGCCTGGCTGCTGACCGCCGCGACGATCGCCTTCAACGGCGCCGCGGCCTGGCCCGACCCGCTCGGCGTCGGCATGCACGCCGTCATCCCGGTGCTGTTCGTGGTCTCCGTCGAGGCCGCCCGGCACGCCGTGGGCCGGATCGCCGACATCACGGCCGACAAGCATATGGAGGGTGTGCGGCTCACCCGCTGGCTGCTCTCCCCCGTGCCGACGTTCCGGCTGTGGCGGCGGATGAAGCTCTGGGAGCTCCGGTCGTACGAGCAGGTCATCAAGCTCGAACAGGACCGGCTCATCTACCAGGCCCGCCTCCAGGCCCGCTTCGGCCGCAACTGGCGCCGCAAGGCACCCGTCGAGTCCCTGATGCCGCTGCGCCTGGCGAAGTACGGCGTTCCGCTGGCCGAGACCGGCCCGGCCGGCCTCGCCGCCGCAGGCATCGAACCGGCCCTGCTGCCCCCGGCCCCGGCCCTGGTCGAACCGGCCGAGTTCCAGCCCGAGTTGCCGTACGCCGAGCCTCACCCCCAGCAGCAGTACGAGCAACAGCAGCAGCACACCCACCCCTCCGACCCGGCCGCCGCCGAGGAGTGGCCCCAGGAGGGCCCCGGCTCGCACGAGAGCCCGTGGTTCGCGGCGTCCCAGGCGCCGGACGACACGTACGAGGGTGCGTACAACCCGACGTACGCCGAGGGCCTGGAGCCCACCCCGGTCATGGTCCCGTCGGGCCCCGGCGGCCGCACCCGCCCCCTGGGCAACGTGGGCACCATCGGCGCCGTCCCGGGCCCCCGCGCCGCGGAACCCCAGCCGGAGCCCCGGTCCGAGGAGCCGGAGCCGGAACCCCGGCCCGTGCAGCAGCAGGAGCCCGACCCTTCCGAATGGGCCGAGGCCGAAGTCGAGTTCAGCGAGATCGCCTACGAGGTGTTCACCGCGTACACACACGCGCACCAGGACTACCCGAGTACGGAGGTCCTGGACATACACCTCTCGGACGGCCACAACGTCCGGCACCCCCGCAGCGCGGCCCTGCTCCGCCGCCTCCTGCCGGGATTCAAGCAGCGCTTCGACAACGAGATGGCGGAGAACCACATCGCGTAGCACCCCGCCCGGCCCGTCCGGCGTTCGAGGACGGAACCGGCAATGACGGAGGGCCGTCACCCGAATCACCGGGTGACGGCCCTCCGTATCGAGTACCCCCTACGCGCCCAGCAGCCTGCGCACCCGGTCCGCCCCCACGGCCAGCAGCAGCGTGGGCAGCCGCGGCCCCGTGTCCCGGCTGACCAGCAGCCGGTACAGCAGCGCGAAGAACGACCGCTGCGCGGCCTTCAGCTCGGGCGTCGGCTTGGCGTCCGGCTCCAGGCCCGCCAGGGTCTTCGGCACGCCGTAGACGAGCGTGGTGAGCCCGTCCAGCGACCAGTGCGAGTCCAGCCCTTCCAGGAGCAGCCGCAGCGACTGGCGGCCCTGCTCGTCCAGCGAGCCGAGCAGTTCCTTGTCCGGCTCGTCGCGGACGATCGTGCGGGCCTCGGCCGGGACCTGGCTGGTGATCCAGTTCTCGGCGCGGTCGAGCCGGGGCCGGGCCTCGTCCAGCGAGGTCAGCGGGTTCTCCGGGTCCAGCTCGCTCAGGATGCGCAGCGTCTGCTCGTCGTGCCCGGCCGTGATGTCGACGACCGAAGCGAGGGTGCGGTACGGCAGCGGGCGCGGCGTACGCGGCAGCTCACCGGCGGCCGTGCCGATGGCCCTCGCGTACGCGGCGGCGTCGGACGGCAACACCGAGCCGTCCGCGACCTTGCGCGCCAGCGAGTCCCACTCGTCGTAGAGCCGCTGGATCTCCTGGTCGAAGGCGATCTTGAAGGACTGGTTGGGCTTGCGGCGCGCGTACAGCCAGCGCAGCAGCGGCGCCTCCATGATCTTCAGCGCGTCGGCCGGGGTCGGCACGCCGCCCTTGCTGGAGGACATCTTCGCCATGCCGGAGATGCCGACGAAGGCGTACATCGGGCCGATCGGCTGCACGCCGTCGAAGACCTCGCGGACGATCTGGCCACCGACGACGAACGAGGAGCCCGGCGAGGAGTGGTCCACGCCGCTCGGCTCGAAGATCACGCCTTCGTACGCCCAGCGCATCGGCCAGTCGACCTTCCAGACCAGCTTCCCGCGGTTGAACTCGCTCAGCCGGACGGTCTCGGCGAAGCCGCACGAGGTGCAGGTGTAGTTCAGCTCGGTGCTGTCGTCGTCGTACGACGTGACGGTCGTGAGGTCCTTCTCGCAGTTGCCGCAGTAGGGCTTGTACGGGAAGTAGCCGGCCGAGCCGCCACTGCCGTCGTCCTCACCGGCCGCGCCGGAGCCCGCCTCGGCCTCCAGCTCGGCCTCGTCGACCTTCTTCTGCTGCTGCGGCTTCTTGCCCTTGCCCGCGGCCGCCGGGTCCTTCTTCGTCCGGTACCGGTCGAGGACGGCGTCGATGTCGGCGCGGTGCTTCATCGCGTGCAGGATCTGCTCACGGTACGCGCCCACCGTGTACTGCTCGGTCTGGCTGATGCCGTCGTACTCGACGCCCAGCTCGTCCAGCGCGGCGGTCATGGCGGCCTTGAAGTGCTCGGCCCAGTTCGGGTACGTGGACCCGGCCGGGGCGGGCACCGAGGTCAGCGGCTTGCCGATGTGCTCGGCCCAGGACTCGTCGACACCCGGGACACCGTTCGGAACCTTGCGGTAGCGGTCGTAGTCGTCCCAGGAGATCAGGTGCCGGACGGTGTACCCCCGGCGGCGGATCTCGTCGGCGACCAGGTGCGGGGTCATGACCTCGCGGAGGTTGCCCAGGTGGATCGGGCCCGACGGGGAGAGACCGGACGCGACGACGACCGGTTTGCCAGGCGCACGACGCTCCGATTCGGCGATGACATCGTCCGCGAAGCGGGAGACCCAGTCGGTCTCGGTGCTGCTCTGACTCTGAGCCACGGTCTGCACGTCCTTCTCTCTTGTAGGACTCGTAGGAACACCCTTGTGGGACTCATAGGGGCGCCGCCCATTCTCCCAGGTCCCACCGGCAGCGCGAAAACGGCTTTACTCGCCGTGGAATACTGGGTGTGATCCCTTGTACCCCTACGGAAACGGCAGCCAGCCCATGGCCTCGGTCAATTCCCTCGCTTCCACGCTCCAGCAGCAGCTGGCGGACGCCCTGACGGCAGCGCTGCCGGATGCCGGCACCGCGGACCCGCTGCTGCGACGAAGCGACCGGGCCGACTTCCAGGCCAACGGCATCCTGGCCCTCGCCAAGAAGCTCAAGGGCAACCCGCGCGAGCTGGCGTCCCAGGTCACGGCCGCGATCCCGGCAGGCGGCCTCATCAAGGACATCGAGGTCTCCGGCCCCGGCTTCCTGAATGTGACGCTCAGTGACAAGGCGATCATCGAGACCCTCGCCGCGCGTGACGCGGACGACGAGGGCCGGCTCGGTGTCCCGTACAACAGCGCCGCGGGCACCACGGTCATCGACTTCGCGCAGCCGAACGTGGCCAAGGAGATGCACGTCGGCCACCTCCGTTCCGCGGTGATCGGTGCCGCGATGGCGCAGATCCTGGAGTTCACGGGCGAGACCGTGGTCCGGCGCCACCACATCGGCGACTGGGGCACCCAGTTCGGCATGCTCATCCAGTACCTGATCGAGCACCCGGGCGAGCTGAACCACGAAACCGACGGCGGCGCGGCGGACGGCGAAGCCGCCATGTCCTCCCTGAACCGGCTCTACAAGGCCTCGCGGGTGCTCTTCGACTCCGACGAGGAGTTCAAGGCCCGCTCCCGGGACCGAGTCGTCGCGCTCCAGGCCGGTGACGAGGAAACCCTCTCCTTGTGGCAGCGCTTCGTCGACGAGTCGAAGATCTACTTCTACTCGGTCTTCAACAAGCTCGACATGGAGATCCGCGACCCCGACATCGTCGGCGAGTCCGGCTACAACGCCATGCTGGAGGAGACCTGCCGCATCCTGGAGGAGTCGGGCGTCGCCGTCCGCTCCGAGGGTGCGCTGTGCGTGTTCTTCGACGATGTGAAGGGTCCGGACGGCAACCCGGTGCCGCTGATCGTCAAGAAGTCGAACGGCGGCTACGGCTACGCGGCGACGGACCTCTCCGCGATCCGCGACCGGGTCCAGAACCTCAAGGCGAACACCCTGCTGTACGTCGTGGACGCCCGGCAGTCCCTGCACTTCAAGATGGTCTTCGAGACGGCCCGCCGCGCCGGCTGGCTGAACGAGGACGTCAAGGCCGTGCAGCTCGCCTTCGGCACGGTGCTCGGCAAGGACGGCAAGCCGTTCAAGACCCGTGAGGGCGAGACCGTCCGGCTGCAGGACCTGCTGGACGAGGCGATCGACCGGGCGTCCACCGTCGTGCGCGAAAAGGCGAAGGACCTCACCGACGAGGAGATCACCGAGCGCGCCACGCAGGTCGGTGTCGGCGCGGTGAAGTACGCGGACCTGTCGACGTCGGCCGCCCGCGACTACAAGTTCGACCTGGACCAGATGGTGTCGCTGACCGGCGACACGAGCGTGTACATCCAGTACGCGCACGCCCGGTCCCGCTCCATCAAGCGCAAGGCGGGCGAGC
Organism: Streptomyces sp. NPDC037301; assembly: GCF_055602785.1. Classification (NCBI taxonomy): domain Bacteria; kingdom Bacillati; phylum Actinomycetota; class Actinomycetes; order Kitasatosporales; family Streptomycetaceae; genus Streptomyces; species Streptomyces sp. NPDC037301. The sequence goes on along the minus strand of NZ_JBVJWD010000005.1, from coordinate 32,571 downwards.
TGAAGTCCCAGCCGCACCCCGAGCTGGAGCTGGCCCCGGCCGAGCGCGCGCTGGGCCTGCACCTGGACCAGTTCGGCGAGATCGTGGCCGAGGTCGCCGCCGCGTACGAGCCGCACAAGCTGGCCTCGTACCTCTACCAGCTGTCGTCGCTCTTCACGACGTTCTACGACCAGTGCCCGGTGCTGAAGCCCGAGGTTCCGGGCGACGTGGCCGAGAACCGCCTCTTCCTCTCGGACCTCACCGCCCGCACCCTGCACCAGGGCATGGAACTGCTCGGCATCAGGACCCCCGAGCGCCTCTGACCCCCGAGCTCCGTCCGTACGCGCAGGCACCGGCCCGGTGGCCGTGACCGCTAGTCCTACTCCTTGGTCACCCACTGGGCCGTGTCGTACCGGTACATGTACGTCGGCCGCGCCTGAATGCTGCTGGTACGGAACGGCTTCCCGCCGTCGTCGATGCGCAGCGTTCCCTCCCGGCCGCCGCTGCTCCACTCCAGCTCCAGGTACCAGCTGACGTCGTGCCCTTCGACATGGGCGTTGAGGTCGAACACCTCCACATCGGTGGAGGACACCCGGAACGGGAAGTCCTTCGGCGGCACCCGCTCGTCCCCCTGCTGCCCCGCCACCGGGGTGAGGGTCGGCCGGCTGTCGTCGAGGTCGATGTCGAAGGACTGCGGTGTGATGCCGCTCCCGCAGCCCTCCCCCATCGAGTACGCCGACCACGCCAGCGGCGCCTTCCGGGACAGCGTCCGCACATGCAGTCCGTTCAGCACGACGGCCTGCCCCGACTTCCCCTGCACGGTGAGTTCGAGCAGCATGCTGCCGCCGTCCACCCCGCCGAGCGCCCTGGCCCAGCCGCGGGTGTCCTGCGGTGAGGGTGGCGGAGGCACGTCGTTCGGTTTCTGGTCCAGCACGTAGTACTGACCGCAGGGCTCTTCCCAGTTGTACGAGCTGATGGTGGCGCTCAGGGGTACGCCCCCGCTCTGCTGCCCACCCGACCCGGCTCCCGTGCCGTGCCCCCGGGACGTGGCGGAGGCGCCGCCGGACGGCGGGGACGAGATGGTCGCCGAGCCGGACGGTACGGGTTTGCCCGACTTCTTCGCCCCGCTGGGCGAGGCGGTGGGGCTCCTGTCGCGGCCGAGCAGGGCTGGCGCGGATCCGTCCGTGTCCTGGCCGTCCACGGCGGGGGCGTTGCTGAGATCGTCGGTGTCCTTGCCCGACAGATTGCTGACGACGATCGAGGTGGGCACGCTCAGCGCGACGACGGCGACGGCCGCGAGCAGCACGCGCGCCCGCCGGGAGGACAGGAACCGCCTGGGCCGGCTCGCCCCGCCTGCCACGATCGTGGGCTCGGCTTCGAACGTGGGCTCGGGCGTGGGCACCGACACGAACGTGCCGCCGCCGTCCCCGCCCTCTTCCCCGTCCCGCCCTCCGGACGAATCCCCGGCCCCTGCCCCGGCCTCGGCCCGAGAGCCACGCTCCGCATCCGGAGACGTATCCGCAGACGCATCCGGAACCTTGTCCGAAACCGCGTCCCGGACCGGCTCCGCAGGAGCAGGAGCGGGAGCAGCCGCAGGAGCGGGAGCAGCCGCGGCAGGGCGCCGCCGGGCCGCATCCGCCACGATCCACCGCCGGTGCAGCTCCACCAGCTCGTCCGGCCCGGCCCCGCACAACCGCGCCAGCCGTTCCACCGGGGCGTACTCGTTCGGCACCGCATCACCGTTGCAGTACCGGTGGAGCGTCGACGTGCTGACGTGCAGTCTCCCGGCGAGAACCCCGTAGCTGCGCCCCGAACGGTCCTTCAGTTCCTTCAGCAGAGCCGCGAATTCCCCGGCCTCCGGCGTCGCCACTTCGGCGTTCCCCCTCCTGGTCCGTCCCAGAACACCGTTCCAGGGACGTGGAATCTGCCCAGGTCACAGTACGCGCAGGCATTCCAGCTTCCCCAATGGGCTGTTCGGCGTTGCGGTCGGATTCCGCCGCCCCGCAAGCTGTGGACACACCGCAGCGACCACCGGGACGACGCAGTGCGAATCCACTTCCGCATCGAGCTCATCGATGCCGTGGCCATCGGCGTGTTGATCGTGTCCACCGCGATCGTCATGGTCCTGATCTGCCACAACTGACCGAACAACATCACCAGCCCACACACGGGGAGTACCACCATGCGCAGCAACCGCATCCGCACCACCGCCCTTGCCGCGACCGCCCTCCTGGCCGCCCTCTCACTCACCGCCTGCAGCGACAACGGCAGCGGTGACAACGGCAAGGCGGGAGCGGCGGCTCCGGCAGGGAGCACCACCGACCAGCAGTCCCCGGCCGCCACCACGCCGGACTCGGGCAAGGACACCAAGGGCACCGGCGGCACGTCGTCCAACACCCCCGCCAAGAACACGGCGGCCAACTCCAAGGGCTCCACCTCCGGCACGGGCGGCCAGAAGAGCAACACCGGCGCCACCGGCAACAAGGGCACCGGCAACAGCTCCCCCGTCACCTGCACCGGCTCCAACACCAAGGTCACCGTCAGCAAGGTGAGCCGCCCCATCAACCACCTGCTGCTCACGGCGACCAACACCGGCTCCGTACCCTGCTACGCGTACCACGCGCCGGCGCTCGGCTTCGACGACGCCCAGGCCGCCTTCCCGGTCCTCCGCGACAGCATCCCGCAGGCCGTGGTCACCCTTGCGCCGGGCCAGTCCGCCTACGCCTCCATCGGGCTGTCCGGCGAGCCGGACGGACAGGAACTGCACAAGGGCACCCACCTCACGGTGTACTTCACCGGCAAGAGCAACCAGGGCTCCACGGGCGCCCCCGCCAAGCTGACGCTCCCGGCCGGCACCCAGTGGGGGGACAACGGCTTCGTCACCTACTGGCAGAGCAACATGGCCGACGCCCTCACCTACTGAGTCCGCACCCGCTGAACCGACAACTCGCCGTCTCCCAAGGGCAGTAGATCGTACGATCGGAGATCGAAACCTGCAGGAGGCGGCGTGGAACGAGCCCGGCCGGTCCGGCACTGAGGAGGAGGCGCTTTCTAAGAGGCGGGGGACTGCTCGGCGTTGACGCCGGCATCCGGCGCCCCGCTGGGAGCGTGCTCCTCTCCCCACTGCTGGGCATCCGGCTTGCGCCGGGGGATGAGGAAGGTCGCCAACATTCCGAGCGCCAGCAGTGCGGCGCAGGTATAGCCGTTGATCTGGATCGCGTGGGACATGGCATCACGGGCAGCGGCAGCGGCCGATGCCGTCTGCGGGTTTTGACTCAGCCCGGAGATCATCGCGCCCGCGCTGTCAGAGACTGCCGAAGACAGCTGGTCCGCTCCGGGTGCGGACATTCCCTGCTGGACAAGCCGATCCGACAGGTCGGAGGCCAGCGCCGTGAAGAACGTCGACGTCAGAATCGCGATGCCGAGCGCGGAGCCGAGTTGACGCGCGGCGCTCTGGATTCCGGATCCCTGGCCGGCCTGCTGTGGCGGCACGTCCGCCAGGACGACGTTGGTGACCTGCGCGGTGGCAAAACCGACCCCCATTCCGTACAGGAACAGGGCGATTCCGATGACCCACCACTGGGAGTCGCTGCTGGCCAGCAGGCCGAACATCAACAGACCGATGGCCTCGAGAACCAGGCCGATCCGGACCAGGCCGATAGGGCCGGCCTTTTCGGCCATGCCGAAGCTCGCACCGCTCGCGAAGAAACTGCCGATCGCGACGACGAAGACCATCAGCCCGGTCTGGACCGCGGAATACCCCAAGGTGTACTGAAGCCACAGGGGCAGAACAGCGAGCATGCCAAACTCGGCCAATGCGATGATCAGCGTCGCGATGTTGCCCGTACTGAAGGACTTGATGCCGAACAACGAGGTGTCCATCAGCGGCGCTGTGCCGTTCTTTCGGGTCAGCCGAACCTGCAGGAGCAGGAAGAGCACGAGGCACACCGCTGAGATGACCAGAGCGACCGGGACGACCGACAGATTCATCCCGTCCCCCAAAGGACCGAAGCTCTTCCGCGGCTGCCACCAACCGTAGTTGCGTCCCTCGATCAGTCCGAATGCGAGAAGTCCGAGGCCCAGCACCGACAGCAATCCGCCGGTAGCGTCGATCTTGCCCGGTTGCCGAGGGGACTTCTGCACGAACTTCATGACGCCCGAAAGGATCAGCAGCACGACAAAGATGTTGATGCCGAAGGCCCACCGCCAGGAGTACTCGGCGAGCCGGCCGCCCAGCAACGGTCCGACCGCGGCGGCCGCTCCGATCGTGGATCCCCAGATGGCGAAGGCCTTGCCGCGGTCCGGCCCCCGGAAGGCCATGTTGAGCAGAGCCAGCGATGTCGGCATGACGATCGCGCCACCGATGCCCTGCACGAACCGGCTGGCGATCAGAAAATCCCCGGTGGGCGACAGCGCTGCGGCGACGCTCGCCAGCCCGAAGATCACGGTCCCGATCAGGAACAGCCGGCGTGCTCCCACGACGTCCGAGAAACGACCCATCACCAGCAGCAGGGCGGCTAAAATGATCGCGTAGGACTCTTGGATCCACTGGGCGCCGAAAGCCGAGATCTTCAGGTCGTCGATGATCGGCGGCATCACCACGTTGACGATGGTGAAGTCCACGACCACCAGCGACACGCCGAGGGAAATGGCGACCAGGCCCAGCCAAGCGTCCCGGTTGGCTGGTGAGGACCGAGTTGGATTTTCAGACACTGCGTTCCTCCGTTCCGTTCGATGCAACGCACCCGGTTCGGTGGCCGAGGGCGAGGTACTGGGGCTCGCGGGGACGCGTCTCGCCCCCCGACCCAGTGGCACCATGGCAGAAGAAGAGGACGCGTTCTGACCTCTACTGACACCAATCCGGAGGGCAATCCGTGATCGCCAACCGAACGCTGGAGCTCCTCAGTCTGCTTCAGGCCCAGAAGGAGTGGACCGGCGACGGGCTGGCCGAGCGGCTGGGCGTGTCCCCACGGACTGTCCGGCGCGATATCAACCGGCTCCGCGAGCTGGGTTACCCCGTCACGGCGACAAAAGGCCCCTCCGGCTACTACCGGTTGTCCCGCGGAGCACGTCTCCCTCCGCTGATAGTCGACGACGAGCAGGCCATTGCCATCGCGCTGTCCCTCCAGACAGCGCCGGCCTCAGTGACCGGTATGGGGGACGCCACGAAGCGTGCGCTGAACTCCATCAGGGAGCTCCTGCCGCCCCATCTGGCCCGCCGCCTTGCGACCTTCTCCATCGAACAGATCGAGAACGCCTGGGAGCTTGCTCCGCCCCAGGTCGATCCCGCACTGCTGGCGCAACTGAGCACCGCCGCACAACAACGTGACCTCGTGAGGTTCTCCTACCGGTCCATCGACCTCGACCCGGTGGAGGACAGCGAGGTACTGGCCGAACCCCACCGGCTCGTCGTCTGGTCCGGACGCTGGTACATGGTGGCCTACGACCAGCACAGGAACTCCTGGCATACCTACCGGCTCGACCGCATCAGACACCTGGCCCCCACCGCTTGGCGATTCGGCCGGCGGGACGGTCCCGAGGCGGACATCACCCGCTTCGTCCAGAGCCAACCCGATCGCGGTGATACCCCGGACACCTGGCCCTGCTGGGGCACCGTCCTGATGGAGTGTCCCGCGACACTGGTGGCGAAATGGGCTCCAGGCGCGGCAAGTTTCGAAGCGATCGACGAGCGGATCACCCGGATTCAGATGGGCGCCTGGTCGTGGTCGGCGCTCATCGGCTTCCTGGTCACCTTCGACTGCCGTTTCACCGTCGAAGGCCCGCCCGAACTCGCGGAAGCGGCCCGCCAAGTGATTGGCCGCCTCGACGTCGAGATACCCCGGACTGGCAGGCACTCAGGGCCGTCAGCCGGAATCCCCGCCTAGAAGATCACCGCCGGTGGCGACCACCGGTCGAACGCGCCATCGCCTGGCTCGTCGCCAAAGGCAACCGACGCGTGCCGCGGGTCCGTGTGGCCCTCGTCGAGGCCGTCGCCAACTGGTCGACACCGGGCGTCACGGAACTCCTCCATCGCCTCTCCCAGGACCCGGAAGCGGAGGTCCGGGCGGCCGTCGAGTTCACCGCGCCCGAGGAACAGCCCTAACCGAACTCGCACCACACCACCTTGCCCGGGTCCCGCTCCCCCACCCCCCACACATCCGCCAGCGCCGCCACGATCACCAGCCCGCGCCCCGACTCCCCGTCCGGCTCCCGCACGCCCGGCTGCCCGTCCCCGCTGTCGTGGACCTCGACCCGCATCAACTTCCCCTCCTCACGCAGCAGCAGCCGCACCAGATACCCCCGCCCCGGCGGCACCCCGTGCACCAGCGCGTTGGTGGCCAGCTCGCTCACACACAGCAGTACGTCATCCAGCCGTGCGCCGAATCCCCAGTCGGTGACAGCTCCTCGTACGAACTCCCTCGCGGCAGGCACCGATCGGCGCTCACGCCGGTAGAACCGCTCACGCAACAGCGAGAGTTGCATCGTCTCGTTCATGGGGCGAGAGTCACACTCTGTGACTACGCTGCCGCAGTATGCGCACCCGTACAGATTTCTTGTACGGGTCGTGCGCGCGTGACGTACGCACGTAGGTGGGAGTTCGATCCGTATGCACCCCAGGAAGCGGCAGCACAAGAACGCGTCGGCAATGAAACTCGTGGGCAAACTGGTCGGCGTGTTCCGCGTCGCGGCCGGCCTGACCCAGGCCCAGCTCGCGGACCGGGTGGGCCACCAGGTGGAGACGATCGCCTCGATCGAGCAGGGCCGACGCGCGCTGCTGCCGGAACTGGCCGGCCAGTTGGACCAGTTACTGGAGACGAAGAAAGCGCTGGAGACAGCGGTGGAGAACATGCCGGAGATCGACTTGATCCCGGCGTGGGCGGAGCAGTACATGGACCTGGAGCATGCGGCCCTCGCTCTGTCCTGGTACGAGAACCAGGTACTGCCCGGCCTGCTCCAGACGAAGAACTACGCGCGAGCGGTCTTTCGCACTGACGTCCCGACTTTGGGCGAAGAGGACATCGAGCAACGAATCGCGGCAAGGCTCGAACGGCAAGAGATCCTGCTTCGAAAGCCGCCACCGACCGCAAGCTTCATCTTCTCCGAGGCAATCCTGATCGACCGACTCGGCGGGAACGACGTGCATTCCGAGATGTTGCAGCACGTGCGTTCCTGTACGGAGATCCCCGGGATCACTATCCAGGTAATGCCGCTCGGCCGCCGAACACATGCCGGGCTCTCTGGCCCCTTCATTCTCCTGGAGACACCCGACCACCAGCGTCTCGCCTATACGGAGACGCAGCGCGGCAGCCAGCTCATCTCCACTCCGGACGAAGTAAGCATCCTGGAACGCAAATATGCGATGCTGCGAACGCAGGCCCTCAACACCGAAGCGACGAGGGAACTGTTGGACCGGCTGCTAGGAGAGCAATGAGCACCGCACGTGAGTGGTTCAAGTCGAGCTACAGCAGCGAGCAGGGCGGCGCCTGCCTCGAAGTCGCATACACCTGGCGCAAGTCGAGCTACAGCGGTAGCGACGGCGGCGAATGCGTCGAGATCGCCGCACACCCCACCGCCATCCACATCCGCGACTCCAAGAACCCCGACGGCCCCACCCTCACCGTCGCGCCCACCACCTGGACGGCCTTCGCCGGCTTCGCCGCCGACCGGCGACTCGTCTGAGCCCACGGGAGGAATACCACCGCCATGGCTGTCATCCACCACACCACCCTGACGCCCACCAAGCTGGAACTCCTCGCCACCTGGCTGCCCGCACAGCCCTGGTACCGCGGCAAGGCGGGGCAGCAGCCCGAGCTGGCCAGGACCGGCGGATTCCGGCTGGACGACCCGGAGGGCGAGGTCGGCATCGAGTTCATGGCGGCCACCGACACGTCGGGAAACCAACCGGTCACGTATCACGTGCCGTTCAGCTATCGCGACGCACCGGTCCCGGGAGCCGACGAAGCGCTCATCGGCACCACCGAGCACGGGGTGCTGGGGCAGCGGTGGGTCTACGACGGCACGCGTGACCCGGTCCTCGTCACCCAGCTGTTCGCGCTGATCGTCGGCGAGGCCGAGCCGCAGATGCAGGGCACGAGCGACACCCCCGACCCCTCCGTCACCGGTTGGTTCGCGGAGACCGGCGCCACGACGGCGATCGCCTCCACGACCGTGACCGACGACCCGAGCGGTACCGACATCCTCATGGAGACGGCCGACGGACGCCGACTGACCCTCCACATCAACCGTGTTCTCCAGCCCGGTCAGGAGTCCGAGGAACAAGCACTCGGCCACGTCGTCGCGGACGCACCGCTGCCCGACGGCACCACAGCTCGCACCGCGTTCGTCGTCGTTCGCGCACACCCGTAGTCCAAGGCCCGCGCCACCGGCCGCGCCCCACCGCTGTCAGTGGCCGCGTCTAGAGTCGCGGTCATGGCGACGCTCCCGAATCCGCTCCCTTCACTGGCCACCTCCGGGCTCCAACTCCCGCCCGGCACCCTGGTCGACGCGACGATCGACGGGCCGTGGCACGAGCCGCTGCTCTGGTACGCCGACGAGCCCGCGTCCGCCGGGACATGGGCCCGGCTGCGTGAGGCAGGGCGGACGGTCGGGCTGCTTCCCGTACTGATCGACGGCGGGAGACGCGACCAGTGGCCCGAGACCTGGGATCTCATCCCGGACGATGCGTCGTACCCCGGCGATCACGACGCCGAGGAGGTGCTCGGCGAGTACTGGGCGGACTGCGCACCCGACGAGCTCGACGCCGCCGCCGCCAAGTGGCCGGGGCTGGCGCCCTCCCCGGCCGCCGACGGGCCCGGCGACCCGGACGACCTGGCGGCCGAGATCGCGGACGAGGGCACCGGCCCGGGCGACTGGTTCCCCGGTGCGCGGGCGGCGCTCGTCCCGGCCCGGCGCAGTGCGGACATCCCGGCGGCGATCGGCTGGTCGGGCCCGGTCAACTACGAGGACGACGTGGCCCGGCTCTGCGCAGTCCTCCGCTCCTGGGAGGACCGCTTCGGCATACGGGTCGTAGTGATCGGCTTCGACACCCTGACCGTATCCGTGGGACGACCGCCCACCACCCTGGCGGAGGCACGGGCGCTGGCCGCCGAGCACTTCGCGTTCTGCCCGGACAACATCGACCAGAACCCGCCGTACGACCTGGACGTCTACGCCGAGAAGATGCTGCTGAACCAGGAGACCTGGTCGTTCTGGTGGGACTGAACGCACCTGCCGGGTTCTCTCCGTCGGGATCGGACCGCGCCACGGCCCGGCGGGTGAGTATGCGCACTCATGTGCCCGGCGGGGGACCCCGGTTGGCTGGCGAGCATGACTGACACCCTCGCCGACCCTCGCCCGCCGCGCACCTGGATCGCCTCGCTGATCTCCACGATCGTGACGCTCTCGCTCGCCTTCTTCGCCCTGGTCTTCGGCGGGCTCTCACCGATGGCCTGCGACTCCTGCTCGGAGGCCGACTCCGACCGGTTCGACACCAGCTTCGATCCCGCGTGGACGGTGCTCACCCTCGGCCTGATGCTGGCGCTGATCGCCCTCGTCACGAGCTGGGCGCTCAGCAGGCACAGGCCACCGGCCGCTCTCGCCCTCGCTGTGCTCGCGCCCGGCGTCGTGTTCTTCGCGTGGGTGACGTTCATGGCCCTGGTCGACTGGCCGTGACCAAGGTTCCGCCCTGTCCGCGGCCGAAAAGGGCCCCCGCCCGTCCCGACATCAGGACAGACAGGGGCTCGGTACTCCGGAACCGCCGACGATCAGCCCAGGTTCCAGGCCGCGTCGTTGGGGGCGATGCGCCACAGGCGGTCGGAGCTCGGGTACGCGGTGTCGAGGTGCAGGGTGTCCCAACTACCGTCGTTGTACGTGTTCAGGGCGATGGCGACGTTCTTGTTGACCTTGGGACGCCACATCCACCACCCGGTGTACTTGCCGTCCACCTTCTCGCCCTTGAGGATCCACTTCTGGAGGTCGGAGCCGTTGCAGGTGCGCACGACGATGGTGGTGCCGCGCTCGGCGGAGGCCGAAGAGGGTTGAAGGCACTTGTTCGCCGCCCTGTTCCGGTACACGGTGGTCCAGGAACCGGCCGCATCCACGGCCCAGGTGGAGTCCGCGTCCCACGCCTCCGTGTTGTACTTCCATGCCGGGTTGCGCAGGGTGATGGCCGCACTGCCCTCGCCGGTGCCGTCACCATAGAGGGCCAGACGCCCACCGCTCATCTTGTTGACCAGGTCTGTGTTCGAGTCGGTGTCGGCGGATGCCGTGGGGACCCCGACCGCGAGCGTTCCGACAACGGCGACCGTGATACCCAGGACAACGCGGGGCAAATAGCGACGCGCCATGGTGAACACCTGCTCTCATGAGTACGTGACGCCCCGTACCGGAAGGCCGGGGCGTCGCAATCATGGAAGCCCAACCCGCTGGATCGGGCCGGGACATGGCCTGTTCACCCGAAGAACCACTGCCCATTCACTCATGAGACGGGTATTGACGGACGCGTGTTGCCGACGCCCAGCAGAACCGCAGGCCCGACCTGCTCGATCGCACAACGGTGTCAGGGAATCCTGAGCAGGTCGCGGAGTTCGCTCACGCAGGCGCGGACGTCACGCTCGATGGCGGGCTCGGTGACGGCATCCGGGGTGACGGCTGAGCCGTGGGCGGCCTGGCGGCAGGGGCGGCAGAGCCCGTCGGGAAGCGCGTCGGGGCGGCCGGGGGTGCCGCACTGGGTGCACTCGACCATGGCGCGGCGGGCGGGTACGACGGGGGCTTCCGGGGAGGCGGGCAAGGCAGGTGGGATCTTGTCGTTGAGCCGACGGCGCAGGAAACCGACGGGCGAGTCGACCCGGCCGGGAAGCCCTGCGGTGAGGGCCTGGGTGAGGTAGTCCGTACTCACGCCGCGTGCAAGCCACTCGGTGGCGCGTCCCTCCAGTGCCTCGCAGTCGGCAGCGGAGAGGGCCAACCTGTGGTCCAGGCGCCCGAGTTGCGCCAAGGCCAGGTACGCGGGCGAGGGACATCCCGAGTCCGGCTGTGGGAGTGCGGCAGGTTCGGCGGGCGCGGGCCCCGCATCGGGCCGGGGCGCTACGACCGGCACGGGGGCCGGAAGCGACTCGTCGGCAGCGGCCCCAGGTGTCGGAACCGAGGACTCCGTGGGGGCCCAGGGCGGCGGGGATGTGGTCGTCGACGGTGCGGGCTCAGCCTCGGCCCCGGCCCGGTTGTCCTCGGCGGCCAGGTAGTCGGCCCACCATTCGCTGTCGCGCGCGGTGCGGGACCAGAACGTGCGGAAGACCCACCGAACCTGGTCGCCCTCGCCCACCAGGCGACGCACACGACGCAGGTGACCGGCCACCGACAGGGCGGTCAGGGCACTGCTGACGGCTTGCTGCCCGTAGAGCGGCAGCTGCTTGGCCAAGGCCTTCACATTCATCGCCGCGCCGTCGGGCAGGTGGTCGACGAACCCGGCGACATACCACTCCCGCTCGGGCAGCAGCGCGAAGTCGTCGGCGCTACGGGGATGTTGGTCCGGCGCGGACCGCTTGCCGTATCCGGGCTTGGCCATCGGGTACGAAGCCGAGGATGCGGGCGCGCACAGGGCAGAGCTAAAGTTCTGGGTAGCCACAGGATCGCTTTCTTCGATCTTGGGGTGAGACCCCGGCCCGGTGCGCTAACACCGCGTCGGGGTCGTTTCGTTGTCGGCACCGTAAGCAGTCACAACGCCACGCTGCAAGTCGGTCACGATTAGTCATACTTGCTGGCCGTGACGGGTCAGGGAGGAGGGGAGGTTTTCCCAACCCCCCTTCTCTACCCACCGGTTACAGAAGTCGCTCGAATACCGGACCCCGAATCCCGAAGCTCGAATCCCGAAGCTCGAATCCCGACACCCGAATCCCGAAGCTCAACGCCCGGCCGCACCCCCGACCCGTACCCCGCACGAGTGAACCAACGGGTCCGAGGCTCGAATCCCGAATCCCTGGCCGCCGTCGCGGAGGCGGGCCCGCGCGATGCCCGTACCGCCGTACTGCGCGCCCTCACCCAGGACCCCGTCCTCGGCCGGGCGGCGGCCCGCATCCTGACGGCGTGGGGCCAAAAGCCCGATGCGTAGGGCCGGCGTCCGCTACCCGATCGTGAAACTGTCCACGATCATGTAGTCGCCCGTCTTCATGACCCCCCTGAGGATGTGCGCCCCCGGGGCCAGCCCGGTCCTGCTGAAGACGGTCTTCTGATGCACGCGCGTGGCGTTGTAGTTGTCGATCGTGCCGACGGACTGGCCGTCGATGAAGAGCTCGATCTCACCCTCATCGGTGTTGACCTGGGTGATGAGATCGATCGAGGTCCCGTTGAAGGCGAGCTCGAAGGAGTCCCCCACGGCCTGGGTGGCGTGCACATCGTCGGCCCAACCGCCCGCACCGCCCCGGCCCTTGTTCTTCCAGTCCCAGCCGGTGCCGCTGTAGACGACACCGGAGGTGTTGTTGATCTGCTCGCCGCCGACGGGCTTGCGCAGGGTCACGTCGGCGGACGACTGATTGCGCCAGACCTTCAGCGGGACATCGGCGCCGGGCGCGGCCTGGTTGTACACGAGCCAGAAACTGTTGCGGTCGGTGACCGGCCGGCCGTCGATCTCCCGGATGACGTCATTGGCGCGCAGCCCCTGCCGGTACGCCTCCGAGGTGCTCGGCACGGAGGCCAGATGCAGACCGTCGGTGTCGGTCAGCCCCGTGGCGGACTTGATCGCGTCGGAGTAGATCCGCGTCACCGGCACGCCCAGCAGCGGCTCCGGAAGGGCGTCGAGGGTGTCGGTGTCGGGGGTCTCCGTGGGCCAGGTGAGCGGCGGCGGGGTGGGGGCACCGGCCCTGCCGAAGCGGTCCATCGTGATGTTGTGGAAGCCGAGGGCCAGGGCGGGCGAGTCGGACTGGACGGTGTAGTCGAGCTTTGCCGGGTCGACGAAGGGAGAGGAGCCGGTGAACTTCGGGTCGGCGATCACCGAGCGGGTGTCCAGCCCGTTCGCCCGCCAGGCGTCGTTGACGCCCTGGACGGCCTTGCCGTTGTTCCAGAACAGGTTGTCGTTGATGACGGGCCTGCTCCTGGCCATGTCGACCTGGATCAGGCTGTAGGGGGTGTCAGTGATGAAAATGTTCTTCTCTACGGCATCGCCGCTGTCCGCGAACCAGACGTGGAAGTGCGCGCCGCCGTTGACGAAGACGTTGTTGCGTACGGTCCGGTGGAAGCCCTCGCGGAGCTTGACCCCGCCGTTGAGCAGCAGGTTGTCCTCGATGAGGTAGTTCGAGCTGCCGTCGTCGAGGTCGATGTCCCAGTGCGAGGAGTGCCGGATCCGGTTGTGGCGGATGATGGTGGTCTCCATCGCGTCCAGCTTCGCGTACGACTTCTTCGTCGCGTCGTCGGCGGCCAGCGGCCAGAAGCGGTCCCGGCCCCAGGAGTTGAAGGGGCCGTGGTCGGACGTCTCCTTGACGCAGTTGAAGATGTCGTTGTTCTCGATGAGGTGGCCGCCCCAGGTGCCGTCGTTGATGTCGATGCAGGCGCGGGGACCGTCGTGAAGGGTGTTGCCGTCGACGGTGACGCGACGGCTCATCGAAATCTGCACGCCGGAGGTCTGCTTCTCGAACTGTCCGTTGTCGTGCAGGTAGTTGTCGCGGATGCTGATGTCGCGGGGGTAGTTCTCGGTCTTCGGGCCGGGCCGGGTGTCGCTGATGGTCCGGCGCATGCTGTCCCAGGTGGAGGGCTCTCGGACCGCGTCCGGGTTGCCGATGACCGCGACGTCGGAGGCCCCCGAGTGGCTGAACTCATTGCCCGAGACGATGTCGTGGCTGTTGTACCCGTCGATCAGGAGCGCGTTGCCGCCGAGCTGGTCGAAGTGTGAGTCGCGTACGGAGACGTTCTCGGTGTTCTTCAGATGGACCGCTGCCGCTCGCGCGAGAGCCCAGTCGCCGAGCTGGAGCTTCTCGTACGGCGTGTTGAAGAGCGTGCGGTGGGTCTGGGTGAAGGTGAAGCCGGAGAAGGTCAGATGGCGAACGGCGTCGCCCGGCCCGTTGCCCGCCACCCGGATCAGTTCGTTCTGCTCGGCCGTCTCGACCCGGGCGCGGGCGGGGTCGATGCCCGCCGGGGGATAGAAGTACAGCTTCCCGGCGGGTTTGTCGTAGAACCATTCGCCGGGTGCGTCGAGCTCCTCGAAGACGTTCTCGACCATGCGGTACGTGGCGTGCAGGCCGCTGCCCCGGTTGTTGTCGCCGACCCAGGCCAGCTCAGGTGTGCCGTCCGCCTTCACACCGGTGACCTTGAAGGAGTTCCCGCCCCACATCCCGTCGTGCAGACCGCGTACGAGTGCCGTCGTCGGGTTCTTCCAACGAGCCACGCGCTCGGGGGAGATGGCGTCCGCCGCGTACCCGCCGAGGATCGCCGTGCTCGGGTCGTAGTCGGGGTAGCGGGCGAGCGTCTGCCGCTGCCCGTCGACGAAGAGCTCGTCGAAGTCGAGGCCGGCCCCGATGTCCGCGACCTTGATCGAACCGGAGAAGGACCTCCAGCGGGGCGCGAGCGAACGGCCGCCACTGATGACGACGCGATCGCCGGGCGCCGCGACGTACCGGACCGGAGCCCCGGCGGTACCGGAGTCGGCCGTGGTGAACTTCAGAGCGGACCGCAGCCGGTACGTACCACCGTGCACCACGACGTCGACCGGTCTCCTCTCCCGCACGCCCTTGCGCAGCGATGTACGCACAGCCCTCTGGGCCCGTTCCAGCGTCCGGAACGGCTTCGCCGCCGAGCCCTTGGCCCGGTCGCTGCCGGTGGGCGAAACGTGGAAGACGACCGCTGCGTCGCCTTTGCTCTGGGCGGAGGCGGGGACGACCGGCAGTACGGCCAGCCCGGCGCCCAGCGCGGCGGTGGCCACGACGGCAGTCAGCGCCGAGGCCGGGTTTCGGCGGCTGGGACACGAACCTGGGACAGTGCGCACGGGCACTCCTCATCGACGGTCAGGCCTAATTGACGTACCACGAAGCCAGGCATCCCATGTCTGTGCGCAACTTTCCCGCATTACAGGGGACTACCGCGCCGAAAGCTATAAATACATCGGATGTCCGTCAAGAGGTTGGGCCGCCTCAGTCCGCCGGAGGGACACGCCGAAGACGAAAACCGGTACCGTTTCGTCCCGCGCCCAGGACCCCCCACACACACGAAGGCCCGGCCCCGTAGTGAAGTCCACGGGCCGGGCCACTTCGACGAGACCGGGCTCAGCGCCGCCCAAGCCGCTGCGCGACCTCCGTCGCCCAGTACGTCAGGATCATCTGCGCACCGGCCCGGCGGATGCCGGTCAGGCTCTCCATGATCGCCGCGTCCCGGTCGATCCAGCCCTTCTCGGCGGCGGCCTCGATCATCGCGTACTCGCCGCTGATCTGGTACGCGGCGACCGGCACGTCCACCGAGTCGGCGACCTTCGCGAGGACGTCGAGGTACGGTCCGGCCGGCTTGACCATGACCATGTCGGCGCCCTCTTCGAGGTCGAGCGCCAGCTCGCGCAGGGACTCGCGGGCGTTCGCCGGGTCCTGCTGGTACGTCTTGCGGTCGCCCTTGAGCGAGGAGCCGATGGCCTCGCGGAACGGCCCGTAGAACGCCGACGAGTACTTCGCCGTGTAGGCGAGGATCGAGACGTCCTCGTGGCCCGCCTGATCGAGCGCGTCCCGGATGACGCCGACCTGGCCGTCCATCATGCCGCTGGGGCCGACCACATGGGCGCCCGCGTCGGCCTGGACCTGGGCCATCTCGGCGTACCGCTCCAGCGTCGCGTCGTTGTCGACGCGGCCGTCGGCGGTCAGCACGCCGCAGTGGCCGTGGTCGGTGTACTCGTCCAGGCACACGTCCGACATGACGACGAGATCGTCACCGACCTCCTCGCGCACCGCGCGCAGACCGACCTGGAGGATGCCGTCCGGGTCCGTGCCCGCCGTGCCCCGGCCGTCCTTCTTCTCGTCCGCGCAGACGCCGAAGAGCATGATCCCGGAGACCCCGGCCGACACCGCCTCGACGGCTGCCTTCCGCAGGGTGTCCAGGGTGTGCTGCTGGACGCCGGGCATGGCCGAGATGGCGACGGGCGCGTCGATGCCCTCGCGCACGAACGCGGGCAGGATCAGATTCGCCGGGTCGAGCCGTGTCTCGGCGACCATGCGTCGCATCACGGGGGTCGTCCGCAGCCGCCGGGGGCGGGAGCCGGGGAAGTTTCCGTACACAGTCATGCTTCGAGACTAGACCCGCACACATCACCGTCTTACCGACACCCGTGCCGGAAAAACGGGCAGGGGCCCGGCCGCCGAAGCAGCCAGACCCCTGACACCGTCAACCGGGCCGATCAGGTCGTCGTACGACGCCGCCGCGCCCCCGGACGCCGCTCGCTCGGCCGCGTCACCGGGTCACCGGCCACCTTCGCCGCCTCCCGGCGCTGCGCACCGAACTCGGCGAGGGCCTCGGCCAGCTTGTGCACCGAAGGCTCCGGCGACAGGACGTCGACGCGCAGGCCGTGCTCCTCGGCGGTCTTGGCCGTCGCCGGGCCGATACACGCGATGACCGTCACGTTGTGCGGCTTGCCCGCGATGCCGACGAGGTTCCGTACGGTCGACGACGAGGTGAAGAGCACCGCGTCGAAACCGCCGCCCTTGATGGCCTCACGCGTGTCGGACGGCGGCGGCGAGGCGCGGACCGTGCGGTACGCGGTGACGTCGTCGACCTCCCAGCCCAGCTCGATGAGCCCGGCCACCAGCGTCTCGGTGGCGATGTCGGCGCGCGGCAGGAAGACGCGGTCGATCGGGTCGAAGACCGGGTCGTACGGCGGCCAGTCCTCCAGCAGACCGGCGGCGGACTGCTCACCGGACGGCACCAGGTCCGGCTTCACACCGAAGTCGACGAGCGCGGCGGCGGTCTGCTCGCCGACGGCCGCGACCTTGATCCCGGCAAAGGCACGGGCGTCGAGCCCGTACTCCTCGAACTTCTCCCGGACGGCCTTCACGGCGTTCACGCTGGTGAAGGCGATCCACTCGTAGCGGCCCGTGACCAGGCCCTTGACCGCGCGCTCCATCTGCTGGGGCGTACGAGGCGGCTCGACGGCGATCGTCGGGACCTCGTGCGGCACGGCACCGTACGAACGAAGCTGGTCGGAGAGCGACGCCGCCTGCTCCTTGGTACGCGGGACGAGCACCTTCCAGCCGAACAACGGCTTGGACTCGAACCACGCGAGCTGGTCGCGCTGGGCGGCGGAGCTGCGCTCACCGACCACGGCTATGACGGGCTGATGCCCGTCCGGTGACGGGAGGACCTTCGCCTGCTTCAGGACCTGGGCGATCGTCCCGAGGGTCGCCGTCCAGGTGCGCTGGCGGGTGGTCGTACCGGCCACCGTCACGGTCAGCGGGGTGTCGGGCTTGCGGCCCGCCGAGACCAGCTCGCCGGCGGCCGAGGCCACCGAGTCGAGGGTCGTCGAGACGACGGCCGTGGCATCGCTCGCGCCGACCTCGGTCCAGCAGCGTTCCGAGGCGGTGCGGGCGTCGACGAACCGGACGTCGGCGCCCTGCGCGTCACGCAGCGGCACACCGGCGTACGCGGGCACGCCCACGACGTTGGCGACACCCGGTACGACCTCGAAGGGGATACCGGCGGTGGCGCAGGCGAGCATCTCGGCGCCGGCGTTCCCGTCCAGTCCCGGGTCGCCCGAGACGGCACGGACGACCCGCCTGCCGCCCTTCGCTGCCTCCATGACAAGATTGACCGCATCCCTGAGAACGGGAACACCGGCGGCTGTTGACTGCGCGTCAACAACCGTCAGCTCAGGCGTGCTTACGCCTGCCCGCGCATGGCAGCGAACGACGCCGAGAACGTCCGGCTCGGCGACAAGGACGTCCGCGCTCGCGAGCGCCTCGACAGCGCGCAGAGTCAGCAGTCCCGGGTCGCCGGGACCGGCGCCGAGGAAGGTGACGTGCCCTTGTGCGGACAGGGCCGGAAAGTCGGATGCGGCGGGGCCGGTGGGGCTCAAAGTGCTCGCTCCCCCATAAGACCGGCCGCACCCTTGGCGAGCATCTCGGACGCGAGTTCGCGACCGAGGGCCGCCGCGTCGTCGTGCGACGTGGGAACGGGACCGGTGGTGGACATCTGTACCAGCGAGGAACCGTCGGTGGAACCGACGACACCGCGCAGGCGCAGTTCATTGACAGCCTGTCCGTCGACCAGGAGGTCGGCCAGCGCACCCACAGGTGCGGAGCAACCGGCCTCCAGGGCGGCGAGCAGGGCACGCTCGGCGGTCACGGCGGCCCGGGTGTACGGGTCGTCGAGCTCGGCGAGCGCGGCGGCGAGGTCTGCGCTGGTCGCAGCGCATTCGATCGCCAGTGCTCCCTGGCCGGGAGCGGGCAGGACGGTGTCGACCGACAGGAAGTCGGTCACCTCACCGATCCGGCCGAGGCGGCTGAGCCCGGCCGCGGCGAGTACCACCGCGTCCAGCTCCCCGCTTCGTACAAATCCGATACGCGTATCGACGTTCCCCCGGATCGGCACGGTCTCGATGTCGAGGCCGTGGTTACGGGCGTACGCGTTGAGCTGCGCCATGCGGCGCGGCGAGCCGGTGCCTACGCGGGCACCGGACGGCAGCTGCTCGAAGGTCAGCCCGTCCCGCGCCACCAGTACGTCGCGCGGGTCCTCGCGCACCGGCACGGCGGCCAGCACGAGGCCCTCGGGCTGGGCGGTCGGCAGGTCCTTGAGCGAGTGGACGGCGAAGTCCACCTCGCCGCGCAGCAGCGCGTCGCGCAGCGCCGCGACGAACACACCGGTGCCGCCGATCTGCGCGAGGTGCTCCCGGGAGGTGTCGCCGTACGTGGTGATCTCGACGAGCTCGACGGCGCGCCCGGTCACCTCGCTGACCGCGTCGGCGACGAGGCCGGACTGCGCCATGGCGAGCTTGCTGCGCCGGGTCCCCAGCCTCAGCGGCTTGGTGGCCCCCGCGCCCAGGGGTGAGTTGTCGGTCATGACCGCCCTCTATTCGGGTCGTTCAGGTCTGCCCGGGAGACGGCGGCGACCGTCTGCGGGTCGAGGTCGAAGAGTTCCCGCAGCGCATCGGCGTACCCGGCGCCGCCGGGCTCGCTGGCGAGCTGCTTGACCCGCACGGTGGGCGCGTGCAGGAGCTTGTCGACGACGCGGCGCACGGTCTGCGTGATCTCGGCGCGCTGCTTCTCGTCCAGGTCGGGGAGGCGTCCGTCGAGCCGCGCGATCTCGCCCGCGACCACTCCGGCGGCCATCGTGCGCAGGGCGACGACGGTCGGGGTGATGTGGGCGGCGCGCTGGGCGGCACCGAAGGCGGCGACCTCGTCGGCGACGATGGTGCGCACCTGATCCACATCGGCGGCCATCGGGGCGTCCGCGGACGCCTCGGCGAGCGACTCGATGTCGACGAGGCGCACACCGTCGAGGCGGGCGGTGCCTCCGTCGATGTCGCGCGGCATGGCGAGGTCGAGCAGGGCGAGGCGGACGGGGCCGGCGCCCTGGGCGGGCACGGTGGCCCGGCGGACGGCCTGGCGCACCGTACCGGCGGTGCCGTTCTCCACCCAGGCGGCATGCCGGTCGGGGTCGGCGGGCGGCGCGGGAACGGACGCGGCGGGCGCCTCGTACGCGGGGTCGAAGGCCACGCCGAGCGCTCCGGCGACGGCCTCGGCGGTCAGCACGAGACCCGTCGCACCGGTGCACGAGACGACGACATCGGCACGTGTCAGTTCGTCGGAGACCGCGGCCATCTCCACGGCGTGGGCGGCCACTCCCGTACCACCGGGCTGGCCCAGGATCTCGACGAGCCGGTCGGCGCGGGCCCGGGTCCGGTTGGCGACGACGATCTCGGCGACACCGGTACGGGCCAGGGTGGCGGCGGCCAGCGAGGACATCGAGCCGGCGCCGATCACCAGGGCACGCTTGCCCCTGGCCCAGCCGGCGACATCCGCACCGGCGGCGAGCTGTTCGAGACCGAAGGTGACGAGCGACTGCCCGGCCCGGTCGATCCCGGTCTCGCTGTGGGCGCGCTTGCCGACCCGCAGGGCCTGCTGGAACAGGTCGTTCAGCAGCCGGCCGGCGGTGTGGAGCTCCTGCCCCAGCGCCAGCGCGTCCTTGATCTGGCCGAGGATCTGGCCCTCGCCGACGACCATCGAGTCCAGCCCGCAGGCCACCGAGAAGAGGTGGTGGACGGCCCGGTCCTCGTAGTGCACATAGAGATACGGAGTGAGCTCGTCCAGCCCGACGCCGCTGTGCTGGGCGAGGAGCGTGGACAGCTCGGCGACGCCCGCGTGGAACTTGTCCACGTCGGCGTACAGCTCGATGCGGTTGCAGGTGGCCAGCACGGCGGCCTCGGCCGCGGGCTCCGCGGCGAGGGTGTCCTGGAGGAGCTTGGCCTGCGTCTCGGCAGCCAGCGAGGCCCGCTCCAGTACGGAGACGGGGGCGCTGCGGTGGCTCAGCCCTACGACAAGAAGACTCATGCCGGCATCACGGCGGGCATATCCCCGTCAGGTCCCTTCCGGCCGCCGGTGGCGGCGCGCACGGGCGGTGCGGCCGGGTCCGGGCTGCTCTCGGCTCCGTCCTCGCCGGCCTTGCGCTGCTCGTGGAAGGCGAGGATCTGAAGCTCGATGGACAGGTCGACCTTGCGCACGTCGACGCCGTCGGGCACGGAGAGCACCGTCGGCGCGAAGTTCAGGATGGAGGTGACGCCCGCGGCGACGAGCCGGTCACAGACCTGCTGAGCGGCACCGGCCGGGGTCGAGATGACCCCGATCGACACACCGTTGTCGCCGACGATCTTCTCCAGTTCGTCGGCGTGCTGCACGGGAATCCCGGCGACGGGCGTTCCGGCCATCGCGGGGTCGGCGTCGATCAGTGCGGCGACCCGGAATCCACGGGAGGCGAAGCCGCCGTAGTTGGCGAGCGCGGCGCCGAGGTTACCGATACCGACGATCACGACCGGCCAGTCCTGGGTGAGCCCGAGTTCGCGGGAGATCTGGTAGACGAGATACTCGACGTCGTACCCGACACCACGCGTCCCGTAGGACCCGAGGTAACTGAAGTCCTTGCGCAACTTGGCAGAGTTGACCCCGGCCGCCGCGGCGAGCTCCTCGGACGAGACCGTGGGGACCGAGCGCTCGGAGAGCGCGGTCAGTGCACGCAGGTACAGCGGAAGTCGGGCGACGGTGGCCTCGGGAATTCCTCGGCTACGGGTCGCCGGTCGGTGATTTCGGCCAGTTGCCACGGTGCTCCTGCGGGATGAGCGGGGCTGCAGGCGGCCGTATGTCCCAAGGCCGCCCCGTCGAATGCAGGCTATGTCTTTGTGAACGCGTGCACAAAGATGGTGTCCGTTTTGTCCGGTCAAAGTGACCGGGGTCACGCACATTCGTCGTGCGATCCCGGAACCAAGGATCGCATCAGCCCGTTGCAGGCCCGAAGGGGGCAAAGCAGTACACACTCCTCACAACCACTCCCCCGAGAGCACTCAAAACGCCCACGATGGTAACCGCGTTTTCCTCACGAACGCAGTGCGTTGCGCAGCCTCGCCGGGTCCACTCGCCAGAACGTGTGCTGTTCGTTATCAATCAGGACAACCGGAATCTGCTCCCAGTACTCCCGGTGCAGCTCCTCGTCCTGGGTGATGTCCTTCTCCTCCCAGGACGCACCGGTCTCCGCACAGACCTCCCGCACCACCGCCCTCGCGTCGTCGCAGAGGTGACATCCGGGCTTCCCGACCAGGGTCACCACCCGGTCCGCGGGCTTCTTCTTCACACGTCGCAGCAGAGCACTCATGCCTTCATTCTGCGCCGGAAAGGGACCGCTCCTCCGGCCGGAAGGGGGCCACTTCCGCCCTTGATCCGAAACGCCCCGAATCGCCCGTTCAACAAATCAACACCCGAGAGTTCACGGCACGGCATCCCAGCAGGTCGGGAAGGGCCGAACCGACTGGCTATGCTCACGGCATGGCCGCTCTTGGATGGCTCACACCCCGTAGGCGCCCCGCGACAGCACGGAGCGTGCTGGCAGGCGAGGCAGCAGCTGAGGCAGCGCGGAAGTCCTCCCTCCCCGACGATCAGTCCTCCGCCACCGACCAGGACACCGCCGCCCTCACCACGCCCGAGGAACCACCCTTCCCGGTCGTCGGCGACGACCGGGCCGCCGCCTTCTTCGACCTGGACAACACCGTGATGCAGGGCGCGGCGATCTTCCACTTCGGCCGCGGCCTGTACAAGCGGAAGTTCTTCCAGCGCCGCGAGCTGACCAGGTTCGCCTGGCAGCAGGCCTGGTTCAGGCTGGCCGGCGTCGAGGACCCGGAACACATGCAGGACGCCCGCGACAGCGCCCTGTCCATCGTCAAGGGCCACCGCGTATCCGAGCTGATGTCCATCGGCGAGGAGATCTACGACGAGTACATGGCCGACCGCATCTGGCCCGGCACCCGCGCACTCGCCCAGGCCCACCTCGACGCCGGACAGCGGGTCTGGCTGGTCACCGCCGCCCCGGTGGAGACCGCCACGATCATTGCCCGCCGCCTCGGCCTGACCGGCGCACTCGGTACGGTCGCCGAATCCGTCGACGGCGTCTACACCGGCCGTCTGGTCGGCGAGCCTCTGCATGGCCCCGCGAAGGCCGAGGCGGTCCGCGCCCTGGCGGCGGCCGAGGGTCTGGACCTCGACCGCTGTGCGGCGTACAGCGATTCGCACAACGACATCCCGATGCTGTCCCTGGTCGGACACCCGTACGCGATCAACCCGGACGCCAAACTCCGCAAGCACGCCCGCGCGCTCGACTGGCGGCTGCGGGACTACCGGACGGGCCGCAAGGCGGCCAAGGTCGGCATCCCGGCCGCGGCCGGCGTGGGCGCCCTCGCCGGCGGCACCGCGGCCGCCGTCGCCCTGCACCGCCGCCGCCGCTGACGCACACCCGTTCGCGCCCCCGCCCGATCCCGCCGGGGGCCGCCGAGCCACGCCCGGACGCCTGCCGCCAATCGGGAACCCTTACCCACCGGCCGCTCCCGCCAGTCGGATTGCTCGCACCCGACCACAACCCGTCGCGCCCGTAGGCAGATCGCGAAGTAATCCGATCAATAACCGGTCACCATGTGCTACTTGATGCATCGATTAGTTGCTACAGAAACGACGTAATCGGTGATTTTAGCAACTGGGTGTAGCGCTGCCTGTACGAAGCGTTATTCTCCTCAGACGCATTCCGGAACCCACCACTCACTACGACGAGTGACGGTTTCGTACTGCACGTGATGGAAGCTCTGCCTCTGGGAGTCCCGTGTACCCACACGTCGGGGTTGACGCCTCGGGCCTGGCTACGCTGCGCGCAACGGTCGCCGACCGCTTGCGCGGCTTCGTCCCCACCGCGTACGCCGTACCCGCATTTGCCACCCCTGCACCTGTCGGCCCTTGCTACGCCCTGGCCGAACGCGGTGCGGCGGTCGGAAGACGCAGCAACCGCGGCGCAACTACTACGTCCACCGTTCGCCGGCCCACCGCCGACAGCGACAGCGCGCGCATGATGGATCTCGTCGAGCGCGCACAGGCAGGCGAGGCTGACGCCTTCGGCCGCCTCTACGACCAGTACAGCGACACCGTCTACCGCTACATCTACTACCGCGTGGGCGGCAAGGCGACGGCGGAGGACCTCACGAGTGAGACCTTCCTGCGCGCCCTGCGCCGCATCTCCACCTTCACCTGGCAGGGCCGCGACTTCGGTGCCTGGCTGGTCACGATCGCCCGCAACCTGGTCGCCGACCACTTCAAGTCCAGCCGTTTCCGGCTGGAGGTGACCACCGGCGAAATGCTCGATGCCAACGAAGTCGAGCGCAGCCCGGAGGACTCCGTCCTGGAGTCTCTCTCCAACGCCGCACTGCTGCAGGCCGTGCGCCGACTCAACCCCCAGCAGCAGGAATGCGTGACCCTGCGTTTCCTGCAGGGCCTCTCGGTCGCCGAGACCGCCCGGGTCATGGGCAAGAACGAGGGTGCGATCAAGACCCTCCAGTACCGCGCCGTCCGCACCCTGGCCCGGCTCCTTCCGGACGATGCCCGCTGACCCCGCTCCAGGCCGAATCACTCTCGGCAATATGTTCGTCACGCACTGGTCCGATCATCCTTCGTGCGTAACCCAAGTGCCGCGCCCCTCGTTGTGCCGGTTGCAGGCCCCCTGTCGTCACCCCATGTCCGCCGACACTCACTCTTTCGTGTGGAAGCGCTCAAGGTGTGCAACTATCCGGACCCCCAGGGGAGTCGACCGTCATGACGAGAGGAGGTGCCGCCAGTGATCGCAAAGGTTTCGACACACCGGCGGGCGAACGCCTTCGCCCAGGCCCTGGAGGAGCAGTCGCTCCGCGGTGCGGCGGCCGTACAGCCCGAGGAACCGGCCGAACCGGCCGACCACGGAACGCTGTTGGCCCTGGCGAACGGCCTCGGTGAGCTACCGCGGCCGGAGTTGGATCCCGAAGTCAAAGTGGTGCAGCGAGCCCAGCTCGTCGCCGCCATGGAGGCCATGTTCGCCGAGGGTGGTGCGTCCGCGGGCCCTACGGTGCCCGAGCAACGGGCCAAGGGGGCCCACCGGGCCTCCCCGCTCCGGAGATTGCGTCCGCGCTCACGCTGGACGAAGGGCCTCGCGGCCGGCGGACTCACCGTCGGCGTGGCAGCGGGAGCCTTCGGCGGAGTGGCCGCTGCCAGTTCCGACGCCCTGCCGGGTGATTCCCTGTACGGGCTCAAGCGCGGCATGGAGGACATCCACCTCGGCATGGCCAGCGGCGATGCCGACCGCGGCGAGGTCTACCTCGACCAGGCATCGACCCGGCTCAGCGAAGCCCGCCGGCTGATGGAGCGCGCCCGCTCCGGCGATCTGGACCACGAACAGCTCGGCGAGGTCAGGCGCACGCTCAACGGCATGACGCACGACGCCACCGAGGGCCACCGTCTGCTCCACTCCGCCTACCAGCGGGACGGCGCCATCGGCCCGATCCAGACCCTGGAGTCCTTCTCCCGCTCGCACCGCGACAGCTGGAGCAGCCTGCGCGACCGGCTGCCCGTACAGCTGACCGATGTCGGCGACCAGGTCAGCTCGGTCTTCGACGCCATAGACGAAGAGGTCGAACCGCTGCAGTCGCTGCTGCCCCGCACCCCGGACAGGAGCAGCGGTTCCCAGCGGTCGGACGAAACGGAGCAGGGCACGGGACCGTCCCATACGGACCAGTCCTCGCCCTCGTCACCGGAGGCCTCACAGGGCCGTACGGGCGACAGCGCCTCGCCCCAACCGTCCGACTCCGGCAACACCCCGTCCGACGGCCTGATCGCCGGCGGCACGGACGGCCTCCTCGGCACCCCGCGCCCGGGCACCACCCCGTCCGCCGACGGCCGGTTCAGCCCCCCGCCCACCCCGGACGTAACCCTGCCCCCGCTCCTCCCCGGCCTGCTCCCTGGCCTGGGAATCAACGGCGAGGACCTGAACGACTAGCGCAACCCTCAGTCGCCGGACGGGCATTCAGCAACACCAAGCCCGTCCGGCGACTGAGGACGTGACGCCCACCGGGCACCCCCGGTACTCCTCGCGTGCACCCCTCAGAAGAACACCGACCTCCGCTGCACCAACAACTTGTACAGCGTGTGCTGAATCTGCTCCCGAACCTGATCCGTCAGATTGAACATCAGCATCGGGTCCTCCGCCGCCTCCACCGGATACCCACTCGTGGAGATCGGCTCCCCGAACTGGATCGTCCACTTCGTCGGCAACGGCACTGCCCCGAGAGGCCCCAGCCAGGGAAACGTCGGCGTGATCGGGAAATACGGAAACCCCAGCAGCCGCGCCAGCGTCTTCGAGTTGCCGATCATCGGGTAGATCTCCTCCGCCCCCACGATCGAGCACGGAACGATCGGCACCCCGGCCCGCAACGCCGTGGAGACAAAGCCGCCCCGCCCGAAGCGCTGCAGCTTGTACCGCTCGCCGAACGGCTTGCCGATGCCCTTGAAGCCTTCCGGCATCACCCCGACGACCTCGCCCCGCCGCAGCAGCCGCTCCGCGTCCTCCGCACAGGCCAGCGTGTGCCCGGCCTTGCGGGCAAGCTCGTTGACCACCGGCAGCATGAAGACGAGATCAGCGGCGAGCAGCCGCAGATGCCGCCCCGCCGGATGGTTGTCGTGCACCGCGACCTGGAGCATCAGCCCGTCGAGCGGCAGCGTCCCCGAGTGGTTGGACACGATGAGCGCCCCGCCGTCGGACGGGATGTTCTCAATGCCCTTCACCTCGACCCGGAAGTACTTCTCGTACATCGGCCGCAGCATCGACATCAGGACCTGATCGGTCAGCTCCTTGTCGTACCCGAACTCGTCGACGTCGTACTCACCGGTGACCCGCCGCCGCAGGAACGCGAGCCCGCCGGCGATCCGCCGGTCCCAGCCACCGCGCTCGACCCCCTCCAGGGGCTGCCCGGCCTGCTGGGGCTCCTCCTGCGGCAGCGAGGCGTCCAGCTGCCCGGGAAGGGCACTGACGGCCGCAGCACCGACCACGGAGGGCCCCTGGCCCCGGCTGCCGCCCCCTGCGGACCGGCGTCGCGCAGAGCGCGGCGAGCCGCCCGACCGCGAACGGTCGTCGTCGAACGGAATGACCTTGGCATCCGCCATCGTCGGTGCGCTCCTCTACCTCGCGCTGGGGGTCGGGTGTGTGTCGCCCGCCCCGGTGATCCCCGGAACATCGCCGGCCGCCCCGGCGAACGGCATGGCGGCCAGTCGGTCGACCGCCCTGCCCACCGCCTCCGGCGGCAGCAGTCCTGGCCCCTGGCTGCGCGCAAACTCCGCGAACGTCTCCGCGGTACTGAACTGCGGGTGGAAACCCAGGGTCTCGCGCATCTGGACGGTGGAGACCACCCGGCCGTGGGTGAGCAGCCGGATCTGCTCCGGCGAGAAGTCCGTCATGCCGACCGTACGCAGCGCCTGGCCGACCCAGGTGACGGCGGGCAGCAGCAGCGGCATCGTCGGCCGCCCCAGCCGCCGCGAACACTGCGAGAGCAGCAGCACACCATCCCCGGCAATGTTGAAGGTGCCGCTGTTCAGCGTCCCGCGCCGCGGCTCTCGCGAGGCGATTCCCAGTACGTCGACGACATCGTCCTCGTGCACGAACTGGAGCCTCGGGTCGTACCCGAACACCGTCGGCAGTACGGGCAGCGACAGATAGTCGGCGAGCGGCGAATCCGCCTTCGGCCCCAGGATGTTCGCGAACCTGAGCACGCACACGGCGACGTCCGGCCGACGGCGCGCGAAGCCCCGTACGTACCCCTCAACCTCCACCACGTCCTTGGCGAAGCCCCCGCTCGGCAGGGACTTGGGCGGGGTGGTCTCGGTGAAGACCGCAGGATCGCGGGGCGCGGAGCCGTACACATTCGTACTGGACTTGATCACCAGCCGCCGCACGCTCGGCGCCTTCTGGCAGGCACCGAGCAACTGCATGGTGCCGATGACGTTGGTCTCCTTGACCGTCGTCCGGCCACCCGTGCCGACCGTCTTGGCGGAGACGTCCAGATGGACGACCGTGTCGACGGAGTGCTCGGCGAGGACTCTGGCGATCGCGGGCTGGCGGATGTCCGCGCGGACGAAGTCGGCGTCGCCCAACTGGTGTCCGGGCGCGACCGCGTCCACGGCGATCACCCGGTCCACTTCCGGATCACGCTGGATGCGCCGCACGAAGCGGCCGCCCAGTTGCCGGGCCGCTCCCGTGACCAGCACGACCTTCCCCAAGATCAGCGCCTTCCGTCGAAAGGTTTCCCCTGGCCGTCACCGTAGCGGGTGGATGTTGCCCTGTGATGACCGCACGACGGCCTTCCACCAAGTCTTTGGTCCGAATGCGCGTACGTGCCGCCCCACAACGCACCGCAGCCCTCCCGCCATGTCGGCGGGAGGGCTGCGGATACACGAACTGCGTTCGCTTACTTCTTGTTGCGACGCTGAACGCGCGTGCGCTTGAGCAGCTTGCGGTGCTTCTTCTTGGCCATCCGCTTGCGCCGCTTCTTGATAACAGAGCCCACGACTACCCTCGCTCACTTCTTCTTCACTGGTGCGGGGCGTCTGGGCCCACACGACCTACGTCGGCCTAGCCTACCCGCCACCGCGTGAGGGGCGTAATCCGAGGTGAACCTCAGGCGGACTCCACCCCCACAAAGGACTCGCGGAGATACTCGTGAACCGCTTGCTCCGGAACCCGGAAGGACCTTCCCACCCGGATCGCCGGCAGATGACCGCTGTGCACCAAGCGGTACACGGTCATCTTCGACACCCTCATGACCGAGGCGACTTCCGCCACAGTCAGAAACTTGACCTCGTTGAGAGGCCTCTCGCTGCCAGCAGCCATGACCCACCTGTACCTTCCGCACGAGACGCGCACCGGCTTCCCCTCCGGTGACTCTTCGTCGTTGTGCGCTCACTCCCCAGGTTAGGGGCGTGTGATGCGAGTGGGGAAGAGGAGAGACGATCGGCCGCCTACTGTGACAGACACGCCCGATTGAGTACATAGCGAGTGAGCGGCCGGTAGTAGGCGGAGCGCACGGCATCGTCGAGCGGAACGGCGACCGACACCCGCCCCTCGGCCTCCCCGACGAACAGCGCCGGATCGTCCGTATCCGCAAGCCCGATCGCCTCGATGCCCAGCTGACCTGCCCCGCAGACCCATCCGTGGTCCCCGACGACCAGTTCCGGCAGCCGCCCACAACCTTCCGCGACCGCCTCCAGAGCCACCCGGACCGGCAACGGCGAATGGGTGTGTGCGCCGGTGTCACCACCGGGAGCCCGCACGCCGGGTTCGCGCACCATCGCGACACCTCGTACGTAGTCGAGGCTGTACGTGCGTACGCCGAACCGGGCCGTTATGTCGATACATCTCCCCTGCGCGGGGGTGAGTACGGGGCACCCGGCCGCCGACATGGCGTCTGCCAGCTCTGCGTAGAAGCCGAGCAGGCGGTGCGGATGACCGGTTCCGAACAGCACCGGCGCCCGCCGGACCGCGGCATACGACAGCCGCACGGCAAAGGCATCCAGACCTGCCAGGGTCCGCTCCGGATCGATCACATCAGGGCCCGAGACATGAGCGGGATCGTCCGAAACCCCGCACTTGTCGGCCATGAGACGAAGAAGATCGGGCTCTCTCCAGCCCCGTTCGGGGTCGAGGCCGAGCATCACCCGCGGGTCGCGGGCCGCGAAGAGCCGATAGCTCCGCAGACTCACTTCCCTCGATGTGGCCACGGGCCCGGCCAGCCGGGCCGCCAGCAGATGCGCACGCAGCGCTCCGGTGCTCAACACCCCACCGATGCTCCCCGAATCACCCGGACGGGGGGCCAGAAGCCCGGTTACGCCCCACAGTTGGCGTAACCATTCCTCGCCACCACACGGAAACGGCCACACCGCGACCGCCCCCGCCCGCCTCAGGTCAGCAGCCCCCGCAACGGGAACGCCGCCCGCCTGGTCGCCAGCACCGCCTGATCCAGCCGGTCCGCGGGGTCGTACCCCTCCTCCCACGACTTCCAGGAAGGAGTACGCCCGTCCGTCATCCGGGCCGGCCCCAGCTGCCGCGTCCGGGCATAGACCTCGTCCCGCCACGAGGACGGAATCACCGACTCCGGATCCACCGGCGTATGCGCGGCGATCCCCACCAGATGCGTCCAGGACCGCGGCACCACATCGACCACCGCATATCCGCCCCCGCCGAGCGCCACCCAGCGACCGCCCTCCGCGTACTCATGGGCGAGATCGTGACAGGCCGCCATCACCACCCGCTGCGCGTCCAGCGACACCGCGAAATGAGCGAGGGGATCCTCGAAATGCGTATCGGCCCCGTGCTGACTCACCAGCACCTGCGGCCGGAAGTCCGCCAGCAGCTCCGGCACCACCGCATGGAACGCCCGCAGCCACCCCGCGTCTCCCGTACCGGCCGGCAGTGCCACATTCACCGCACTGCCCTCACCCACCCCGGAGCCGGTCTCCTCCGGCCAGCCGGTCTGCGGGAAGAGCGTGCGCGGGTGCTCGTGCAGCGACACGGTCAGGACCCGCGGATCCTCCCAGAAGGCCGCCTGCACCCCATCCCCGTGGTGCACATCCACATCGATGTACGCGACCCGCTCGGCACCCAGCTCCAGCAGCCGCGCGATGGCGAGCGCCGGATCGTTGTAGATGCAGAACCCCGCCGCACCGCCCGGCATGGCGTGGTGCAGCCCGCCCGCGAAGTTCACGGCATGCGCGGTGTCACCGCGCCACACCGCCTCGGCCGCAGCCACCGACTGCCCGGCGATCAGCGCCGACACCTCATGCATCCCCGCGAACGCGGGATCGTCCACCGTCCCGAGACCGTAGTTCTGGTCGGCGTGCTTCGGATCCGCCGAGGCGGCGCGTACGGCGGCCACATAGTCCTCGCGGTGCACGAGCCGCAGTGTGGACTCCCCGGCGGGCTTGGCCGCCACCACATCCACCGCACCGTCCAGCCCGAACGCCCGCACCAGCCCCATCGTCAGGGCGAGTCTGACGGGGTCCATCGGATGGCTTTCCCCGAAGTCGTATCCCGTTACTGCGTCATCCCACATCAACTGTGTGCGGCCGCTCATGCCCGCCACCGTATCGGGCAGGCTCCGCACCGAACGACTTGGCGTACACGAGCGTCGCAAGCACCAACACCATCGGCGCGAGCATCGCCCCCCGATAGCTCCAGGCGTCCCCGAGCGCCCCCACCAGCGGCGACCCCACCAGGAATCCCACGTAGTTGAAGACATTCAGCCGCGCGACGGCCGTATCACTCGCCCCGGGAAACATCCGCCCGGCAGCGGCGAACGTCTGCGGCACGATCACACACAGCCCGAGCCCCAGCAGGGTGAACCCGAGCATCCCGACCCACGCCCCACCAGCCACCGCCACCACACCGAACCCGGCAGCAGCCAGCACACTCCCGAACCGCACCACGGCCACAGCCCCGAACCGCCGCACCCCGAAGTCCCCGACAGCCCGCCCCAGCAGCGTCGTCACCATGTAGACGTTGTACGGAACGGTCGACAGCTGCTCCGAGCTCCCCAGCACGTCCTGCAGATACTTGGCGCTCCAGTTGGACACCGTCGAGTCCCCGATGTACGCGAAGCTCATCACCAGACAGAGCGGCATCAGCAACTTGAAGGAGACCGTGGCGGCCCCCTTCCCCTGCGCCTCTCCCAACCCCTTCTCCACCGACGCGCCGTCGACGTACCACCGGCTCCCCATGAACGCGACGGGCAGCAGCGCAACAACCGCCGGCAGGTACGAGACCAGCAGCGAGAGGTCCCAGTGCGCCCCGGCCCACGCCATGGACGCCCCGGCGATCCCGCCCAGGCTGTACGCGGCATGGAACCCGAGCATGATGGAACGCCCGTACGCCCGCTGAAGACTGACCCCCATCATGTTCATGGAGGCATCGAGCGCCCCGACGGCAAGCCCGAACACACCTAGCGCCAGTGCCGCCTCCCACAACGCGTTCCCAGCCCCGACACCGAGGAGCGCAAGCAGCACAACGGGCTGCGCCCACCTCAGTACGCCCCCGGGCCGCACCCGCGCGACCACCTTCTCGGTGACCACGCTGCCCACCCCGGCCAGGATCGGCACCGCGGCCAGGAACAACGGCAACAGCCCGTCGGATATCCCGTACCGGTCCTGGATGGCGGGAATCCGCGTCACGAGCAGAGCAAAGGTGACTCCCTGCACGAAGAAACTCAACGCGAGGGAGGCCCTGCCGTGCCGCAAACGAGCATCTGTCATGGCCGCGAGCGTAGGGCCAGTCGCTACCCATGGGTAGATGGATCAGGCGAGCAATTCACGCAGTTGACTCATGTCGGAGAAGTGCCCGGTCACCCCGGCGAGCCGGTCCGCCGGCATCATCGACGTAAACCCGTACACGTCCA
Organism: Streptomyces sp. NPDC037301; assembly: GCF_055602785.1. Taxonomy (NCBI): domain Bacteria; kingdom Bacillati; phylum Actinomycetota; class Actinomycetes; order Kitasatosporales; family Streptomycetaceae; genus Streptomyces; species Streptomyces sp. NPDC037301. The sequence continues at coordinate 659 of NZ_JBVJWD010000005.1, read as the reverse complement.
TCCCCGCGGCCCTGGCCGCCTCCACTCCGAGCGGGCTGTCCTCGATGACGACGCACCGCTCAGGAGGTACGCCCATCCGCTCGGCGGCGTGCAGGAACAGATCGGGCGCCGGCTTTCCATGTCCCACATCCTCCGCGCTGAAGATCCACTCCTCCTCGAACCACTGGTCGAGCCCGGTCTTGCGATGCCCGACCCTGATCCGCTCATGGTTGCTGGAGGACGCGACGCAGTAGGCGACCCCGTCGGCGACAAGCTTCCCCAGCACATCGTCGACACCCGCCACCGGCTCCAGCTCCTGCTGGAACGCAGCGAAGACCCGCGAGTGAAGCGTCTCGTCGAAGTCCGCGGGCAGCTTCTCCCCGGTCCTCTCCTCGACGAGATCGTGCACCCGGTGCACGGCAGCCCCCATGTAGTCGCGAAGACACTCCTGGTACGAGGTGGGGTGACCGAGCTCCGTGAGGTACTCGGCCAGGATGGTGTTGGAGATCGGCTCGCTGTCCACGAGCACACCGTCGTTGTCGAAGATGACCAGTTCGTAGCGCATGGTTCGAGCCTAGACGCTCAGAACGCAGAAAAGCCCCGTGCCACAAGGGCACGGGGCTTTCCCGTAAAAGGAGTTCGGCGGCGTCCTACTCTCCCACAGGGTCCCCCCTGCAGTA
>NZ_JBVJWD010000004.1:230879-386882 GCF_055602785.1 Streptomyces sp. NPDC037301 | reverse complement strand
GTCGAGGAGCAGGACGTCCTTGACCTCACCCTTGAGGACACCGGCCTGGAGCGAGGCGCCGATGGCGACGACCTCGTCCGGGTTCACACCCTTGTTGGCCTCCTGGCCACCGGTCAGCTCCTTGACGAGCTCGGCGACGGCCGGCATACGGGTGGAGCCACCGACGAGAACGACGTGGTCGATCTCGGAGAGCTGGATGCCCGCGTCCTTGATGACGTTGTGGAACGGGCTCTTGCAGCGGTCCAGGAGGTCGGCGGTGAGCTGCTGGAACTGCGAGCGCGTGAGCTTCTCGTCCAGGTGCAGCGGGCCCTCGGCGGACGCCGTGATGTAGGGCAGGTTGATCGTGGTCTCGGTCGAGGACGAGAGCTCGATCTTCGCCTTCTCCGCAGCCTCGCGCAGACGCTGGAGAGCCATCTTGTCCTTGGACAGGTCCACGCCGTGACCGTTGGCGAACTGCTTCACCAGGTAGTCGACGACACGCTGGTCCCAGTCGTCACCACCGAGGTGGTTGTCACCGTTGGTGGCCTTCACCTCGACGACGCCGTCGCCGATCTCCAGCAGCGATACGTCGAAGGTGCCGCCACCGAGGTCGAAGACGAGGATCGTCTGGTCGTCCTTGTCGAGCCCGTACGCCAGCGCGGCGGCCGTCGGCTCGTTGACGATACGCAGGACGTTCAGACCCGCGATCTCGCCGGCCTCCTTCGTCGCCTGACGCTCGGAGTCGTTGAAGTACGCGGGGACCGTGATGACCGCGTCGGTCACCTTCTCACCCAGGTACGACTCGGCATCCCGCTTCAGCTTCTGCAGGATGAAGGCGCTCATCTGCTGCGGGTTGAAGCTCTTGCCGTCCAGGTCGATCTTCCAGTCAGTGCCCATGTGGCGCTTGACGGAGCGGATGGTCCTGTCGACGTTGGTCACTGCCTGACGCTTGGCGACCTCGCCGACCAGCACCTCGCCGTTCTTCGCGAAGGCGACGACGGACGGCGTGGTCCTGGCGCCCTCTGCGTTGGTGATGACGGTGGGCTCGCCGCCTTCGAGAACGCTGACGACGGAGTTAGTCGTGCCCAGGTCGATGCCGACCGCACGTGCCATTTCAATTCCTCCAGCTTGACTACTTGAGTGGAACTGACTCAAGGATGCACGAGCGGCGCCCCAGTGTCAACAGAGTTGAGTCGCACTGACTCAACTATCGTGCACGCACCTCGCGCGCACAGGGAGATCAAGGGCGACACCTACCCGCCCCACGGGCCACGCAGGCCGTCCCCATCATCGCGCCGTGGGATCGTTCTGTCACAAAACGCCGTGAGTCGCGCAAAACCGGCAGCAGATCCGCCCGACCCCCAGGCAGGTGCGAACGATGCAGAGGCAGAGACAGGGGCAGAGGCCGGGCCGTATGCCGGGCCGCATGCCGATCCGCATGCAGGCACAGCCGCGGGAGTGGACATGGGAGTGGCTACGGGAATGGCGGCAGGCGTGGCCGTCGGCCAAGCGCGTACTGGACCTGACCCTCGGCTCGGCCCTGCTGGCCCTGGCCGCCCCCCTGCTCGCCGCGGGCGCCCTCGCCCTCGCGGCGCGGCGGCCCCCCGGCGGCGTACTGACCCACTCACCCCGGATCGGCCTGGGCGGCCACCTCTTCGTACTGCACTCGCTGCGCACCCGGCGACTGCGGCTGGATCTGCTCTCCCGGCTGCCACACGTCGTACGGGGAGACCTCTCCCTGGTCGGCCCGGAGCCCCTGGCACCGGACGACGAGCGGGCCCGGACCCCCGGAGCCGATGCCGGTACCCCCGAAACCGCCGCCACCACTGCCGCGAGACACTGGCGGCAGGAACTGAAACCGGGCCTCACCGGCCTGGCGCAGGTACGCTCCCGCTCCGGAATGCCGTGGGACGAGCCGGCCCTGCTCGACCAGCACTACGCCGAGCACCACTGGGTGGGACTCGACCTGGCCATCCTGGCGAGAGCCGTACACGCTCCGCTGCGCAGGGCGATCCGCGGACTCGCCCTGCGCGGCAAGGCACACCTGAGCGACACAGATCACCGCCGGTGCGGCTACAGCGCGGCGGAATAAGTGGATAGTGTCAGCACAGACTGATTAAGTTACTGCTTAGTAATCGCCAGTATTCGCTTGTAGACGCTGGATCCCACCCTCGCAGGCCCGAGGAGCCCCCAAATGCAACTCGCCGCGATCATCGTGTCGCTGGTGCTGACTGTGGTCGGCGTTGCGCTCATCGCCCGAGCCGTCGCGCAGATCTACCGGTTCGTCAAGCTCGGACAGCCGGTCCCGGCAAGCAGCCGCACCGACAACCCGAAACAGCGCACGATCACCCTGGTCAAGGAGTTCCTCGGCCACACCCGGATGAACCGGTGGGGGATCGTCGGCTTCGCGCACTGGTTCGTCGCCATCGGCTTCCTGACGCTGCCGCCGACGCTGCTCCAGGCGTACGGGCAGCTCTTCAAGGCCGACTGGGTCCTGCCGATCATCGGCAACTGGCCGCCGTTCGAGATGTACACCGAGTTCATCGGTCTGATGACGACGGTCGGCATCCTCGTGCTGATCGCCATCCGGCTGCTGAACCTGCCGTCCCGGGCCGGCCGCAAGTCCCGTTTCGCGGGCTCCAAGGCCTGGCAGGCGTACTTCGTCGAGTACGTCATCCTCATCATCGGCCTGGCGATCCTGACCCTGCGCGGCCTCGAGGGCGCGATCCACCACGTCGAGGGTTACGAGGCCGCGTACTTCATCTCGTACCCCCTGGTCCTCGCGTTCAAGGGCCTCGCGCTCGGCACGTTGCAGAACCTCATCTACTTCACCGCGATGGTCAAGATCGGCGTTTCGCTGATCTGGATGATCACGGTCTCGCTCAACACGAACATGGGTGTCGCCTGGCACCGCTTCCTCGCCTTCCCGAACATCTGGTTCAAGCGGAACGCAGACGGGTCGTCGGCGCTCGGAGCACTGCAGCCGATGACGTCCGGCGGCAAGGAGATCGACTTCGAGGACCCGGGCGAGGACGACGTCTTCGGTGTCTCCCAGGTCGAGCAGTTCTCCTGGAAGGGCATCCTCGACTTCTCCACGTGTACGGAGTGCGGTCGCTGCCAGTCGCAGTGCCCGGCCTGGAACACCGGCAAGCCGCTCTCCCCGAAGCTCCTGATCATGTCCCTGCGCGACCACGCGCACGCCAAGGCCCCGTATCTGCTGGCCGGTGGCGGCAAGGACATGGAGGGCAACGAGAAGGCGTCCGAGGAGCAGCTGAAGGACGTTCCGGCCGCGGCTCTCGCGGAGGCCGAGCGCCCGCTGATCGGCACGGTCGAGGAGAACGGCGTCATCGACCCGGACGTGCTCTGGTCCTGCACCACCTGCGGTGCGTGCGTGGAGCAGTGCCCGGTCGACATCGAGCACATCGACCACATCGTCGACATGCGCCGCTACCAGGTGATGATCGAGTCCGCGTTCCCGTCCGAGGCGGGCACGATGCTCAAGAACCTGGAGAAGAAGGGCAACCCCTGGGGGCTCGCCAAGAAGCAGCGCGTCGAGTGGACCAAGGAGGTCGACTTCGAGGTCCCGATCGTCGGCAAGGACGTCGAGGACCTGTCCGAGGTCGACTACCTGTACTGGGTCGGCTGCGCGGGCGCTCTCGAAGACCGGGCCAAGAAGACCACCAAGGCCTTCGCGGAGCTCCTCCACATCGCGGGCGTCAAGTTCGCGATCATGGGCGGCGACGAGAAGTGCACCGGTGACTCGGCCCGCCGCCTGGGCAACGAGCCGCTGTTCCAGCAGCTCGGCCAGGAGAACGTCGCGATGCTGAACATGGCGTTCGGCGAGTCCCTCGACGAGGACGGCGGGGTCGACCCGGAGACGAAGAAGCCGAAGTCGTCGAAGAAGATCGTCGCGACCTGCCCGCACTGCTTCAACACCATCGCGAACGAGTACCCGCAGCTCGGCGGCGAGTACGAGGTCATCCACCACACCCAGCTGCTCCAGCACCTCATCGACGAGGGCAAGCTGATCCCGGTGACCCCGGTCGAGGGCCTGATCACGTACCACGACCCGTGCTATCTGGGCCGTCACAACAAGATCTACACCCCGCCGCGCGAGATCATCGCGAAGGTCCCGGGCCTCAGGAACGAGGAGATGCACCGCCACAAGGAGCGCGGCTTCTGCTGCGGTGCCGGTGGTGCCCGGATGTGGATGGAGGAGCGGATCGGCAAGCGCATCAACAACGAGCGCGTCGACGAAGCCCTCTCCCTCAACCCGGACATCGTCTCCACCGCCTGCCCGTTCTGCCTCGTCATGCTGACCGACTCTGTCAACGGCAAGAAGAACGACGGCAAGGCGAAGGAGTCGGTCCAGGTGGTCGACGTATCGCAGCTGCTGCTGGACTCCGTGAAGACCCCGGCCGACCCGGCCGGCGAGGCGGAACCGGCGGACGCACCGGAGCCCGAGCCGGTGAAGTAGCCAGGGCTGTCGTGCGACAGAAGCGGGGGGGGGGGGGGGGGGGGGGGGGGGGGGGGGGGGGGGGGGGGGGGGGGGGGGGGAGGGGGGGGGTAGAGACCAAGGATCCGACAGCCCCCCCCCCCCCCCCCCCCCCCCCCCCCCCCCCCCCCCCCCCCCCCCCCCCCCCCCCCCCCCCCCCCCCCCGCTTCTGTATTCCCGCACGCTGCACATGGGGTCGACCCCCCAGGGTTCCCCTAGGGGATGTCACAGCTCGGCCGCAATGGCGGACAGGTTCCCCAGGCCCTCTCACCGCACCCGCGCAGACCAGGTACGTTCGATGACGTGGCTGGATTCAGGATCGGACGCGGCCGGGACAACCGCACCCCGCAGCAAGCGCAACAGCAACCGCGGCAGCAGCCGTACGGCACACAGGCACCACCGCCGTACGCCCGGCAGCCATGGCCGCCGACGGGAGGCAACGGCGCCCCGCCCCCGTACAACAACGGCGGGCACGGTGGAAACAACGGGCCCGGCGAGCACAACGGCGGCTACGGCAACGGCTACAACAGTGGCGGCCACGGCGAGCCGGAGTATTTCGGCGACCCGCACCAGCAGCCCCACCAACCCCACGGGTCCCCCCAGCACGGCGACCCGTACGCCAACTCCCCCGGCCACACCCAGGCGTTCAGCATCGGCGAGGACCCCTACGGCGACGGCAACACCTACCGCGCCGGCCAGGCCCCCGCCCAGCCCGCGGGCCCACGGCTGCCGTGGAAGGACCTGCTCACCGGCATCGTGCTGCGCCCGGGCCCGACGTTCTGGCAGATGCGCGACTACCCGGTCTGGGGCCCCGCGCTCATCGTCACGTTCCTGTACGGCCTGCTCGCCCTCTTCGGCTTCGACCAGGCCCGGGACGACGCGATCCACGCGACGATCTCCGCAGCGGTCCCCTACGTCGTCATCACGGGCATCGGCTTCGTCATCGGCGGCCTGGTCCTGGGCGCGGTCACGCACACGCTCGCCCGCCAGCTCGGCGGCGACGGCTCCTGGCAGCCGACCGTGGGCCTCTCCATGCTGATCATGTCGATCACGGACGCTCCCCGCCTGATATTCGCGCTCTTTCTCGGCGGCGAGAACTCCCTGGTCCAGGTCCTCGGCTGGATCACCTGGCTGGCCTCGGCCGCGCTCTTCACCTCGATGGTGAGCAAGTCGCACGACCTGCCGTGGCCGAAGGCGCTGGGCGCATCCGCGATCCAGCTGATCGCGCTGCTGTCGATCATCAAGCTGGGCACGATCTGACGGCATCCGACCGTATGAGGAAGAGCCCCCGGCACACCGCGTCGGGGGCTCTTCCTCATACGGGTGCGACTGCTCGCAAACGACCGTGCCGCGCATCTCGGCCACGTGTCCACTCGGCGATCACGTACCGGCGGTCGCCCTCGGCACGGCCGCAGGCGCGGGCCTCCATGCGGGGGACTCTCGTCGTGTTCCAGCGACCGCAGTCCGCCGCTGCCGGGTTGGACGGCAGGCTGGACTGCGAGGGGCCAGGGGCCGACGCCGCACGACAATCCGCAGTGGGAGGAGTGGGAGGTCCGCCGGGACCTGGTGCACGGTGCGTCGTACGAGGTGTGCGTCTCCGTGGCCGAGAGGAACGGTGCGGCCCAGAGCTTCTACAACCCGACGGTATCGGGCTTCCAGTACCGCGTCGTCTGCCCCTGACCACACACCACCGGCCGCGGACCGCCGGCTCTACGCGTCGAGAACCTGCCCGCTACGCGGCACGACGGGCTTGTCCACGCTCCACGGGAAGTTGATCCAGCGATCGGTCTTCTTCCACACATACTCGCACTTCACGAGCGAATGCGGCTTCTCGTAGATGACCGCGCTGCGCACCTCGGCAACGTGATCGATACAGAAATCGCGCACCAGCTTCAGCGTCTTCCCGGTATCGGCGACGTCGTCGGCGATCAGAACCTTCTTGTCCGAGAAGTCGATCACATTCGGAACGGGCGCCAGCATGACCGGCATTTCCAAGGTGGTACCCACCCCGGTATAGAACTCCACGTTCACCAGATGAATGTTCTTGCAGTCCAGGGCATAAGCGAGCCCACCCGCGACGAATACCCCGCCCCGCGCGATGCTCAGCACGACATCGGGCTCGAATCCGTCGTCGGCCACGGTCTGCGCCAGCTCACGCACGGCATGACCGAACCCCTCGTACGTCAGGTTCTCCCGCACATCACCGTTCATCCCGGCATCACACCTGGGTCCGGTGGAAATTCATGAACGACCGCGACGCGGTCGGCCCGCGCTGGCCCTGATACCGCGATCCGTACCGCTCGGAGCCGTACGGGAATTCCGAAGGCGAACTCAGCCGGAACATGCAGAGCTGCCCGATCTTCATCCCCGGCCACAGCTTGATCGGCAACGTGGCGAGATTCGACAGTTCCAGGGTCACGTGCCCGGAGAAACCGGGGTCGATGAATCCGGCGGTCGAATGCGTCACAAGACCGAGCCGCCCCAGCGAACTCTTGCCCTCCAGCCGCGACGCAAGATCGTCGGGCAGCGAGATGACCTCGTACGTCGAAGCGAGCACGAACTCACCGGGGTGCAGGATGAACGCCTCGTCCCCGTCCGGCTCGACCATGCGCGTCAGATCGGCCTGCTCGACGGCTGGATCAATATGCGGATAGCGGTGGTTCTCGAACACCCGGAAGTAGCGGTCGAGCCGCACATCGATGCTCGAGGGCTGCACCATCGACGCGTCGAACGGATCAATGCGTACACGTCCGGCGTCGATCTCGGCCCGGATGTCCTTATCTGAGAGAAGCACGCCCCGAGGATACGCAGAACGCGCGGGCCCGCCCCAATCCGGGACCGCCCCGCGCGCCTGTGACCGCTCCTAGCGCTCCTCGAACACCACAGGCACGGCGTGCCGAAGCCGCGCACAACGAGGACAGCGAATGAGCCGCCCGGGACCGAGCCGCCCGGACCCGAGCTGCTGCATCGGGAACGAAGCGGTAGCGAAAACGTGCCCTTCGGCACAGCGGACGACGGTGCGCTCCATGGAGTCCATCAAGTCCCTTCCCCAACAAGCCTTGGACGAGAAAGCCACATTAGGGGATGAATAGGACGCCACTCCAGGCGGCACTCCGACCACCCACGCTACGCCCCCAACTCCCGCCCACGGCAACCGCATCCACCCTCCCTCCACAACGAAAAGGCCCCACGGCTCAAACGCCGGGGACCTGGCATGGGGTACAGTGTGGAACGATGTGGAGCCGATCAAACGGCTCGCTTCGCGGGTGTAGTTTAATGGTAGAACATGAGCTTCCCAAGCTCAGAGCGCGAGTTCGATTCTCGTCACCCGCTCCATGATGAAGGCCCTGGTCGGAGACCAGGGCCTTGTTTGTTGTCTAGACCACTTTTAGGGCCCGTGCCATTCGCGTGCCATAACGACCCTCCCGACCTGCATCAATAGTGGATCCGTCACTCCCCAGGCCGAGCGCTCCGCTACCGGGTCCCGCATCGTGAGATCACTTCCAAGTCGCCTGCGTCACATACACGGTGCGGACGGTCTGCTCCTGCCCGATCAACGCCGCGCGGCCCGTGGGGCGGATGGTCCGAGCGGGCGCGGCACCAGCGGGTGAACGGTCGCGCCACCACTCCCCGTGGCGGCGGCCGACTGCTGGCGGCGTACGTCGAGATCGATGTTGGCGGCAAGCCTGCGCTGGTGTTCCTTGGTGGAGTGCTGGTAGATCAGTTGCGCGCGCTCGGAGGACTGGCCGGCTCGGACCATGAGGTCCTTGAGCTTGGCACCGGTGTCGGCCGCGAGCGTGTTGCCTGTGTGCCGTAGGTCGTAGAAGCGGAAGCCTTCGGGCAGCCCGGCCTTGTCCCGGGCCCTGCGCCACTTGCGGCCGAACGTAGTGCCGCGCAGTACCGCCCCCCTCTCGCCGACGAAGACAAGCCCGTCCGGCCCCGGCTGGGCGAACCATTCCAGGTGCCGGCGAACGTCCTCGTGGAGGAATGACGGCAGCACGATCTCCCGTCGGCCCGCCCGGGACTTGGGAGCGCCGACCACGCGGCGACCTGTGTTGAGCTCCGGTGCGGCACGGCGAACCCAAAGCGCACTGGAGTCGAGGTCCACGTCCCGCCGCCGAAGCTCGGCAAGTTCCTCGGGTCGCATCGAGGCGAAGGCTCCGAGCAGAACCATGAGGCGCCAGCGCAGGCCGATCACCTCTGCCGCGGCGAAGACCTGGTCGACCGTCGCCACGGGTCGCTCGTCAGCATCCTCGCGACCTGCCCCGCGGATACGGCAGGGGTTCTTGCGCAGCATGTCGTCCTCGACGGCGGTCTCCAACACGGCCTTGAGAAGCCGGTACGACTTGGCCACCGTGGTGGCACCGGTGGCGGACAACCGCTCCGCCCGCCAGGCTCTGACCCGAGCGGGGCTGATCATGTTGACGTTCATCTCGCCGAACGTCGGCTCCAGGTGAAGCCGGAACAGCCGGCGGTACAACTCAGCCGTGGTCGGGGCCAGGCCGCGTTCCGCGATCCAGCGCGTGGCGTAGTCGGCGAACAAGACTTCCCCGGCGGTCGGGTCGAGCCAGTCGCCCCGCATCTGGTCCGCTTGGACCTGGACGAGGAACGCCTCTGCATCGCGCCTGGTCTCGAAGGTTTCCGGCGCGGGCCGAAGGATGTCATCGGCCGTGTTCGGGTAGCGGGCCTGATAGCGCCCCGAGGGCAGTTGTCGTATCGCGCCGAATGTGCGGCGCGGAGCCTTCTGGCGCGGACGGGCCATTAGGCCGCAGCCCTGAACTCGGAGCGGCGAGTACGGACCGGCTCGACCGTACGCGCCTCTACGTAAGCGTCCAGCGCGGTGTCGGAGATGCGGACGTGCTTGCCGACCTTGACGTATCGGATACGGCGCTCGGATACGAGGCGGCGGATGAATCGCTCACCGACACCGAGACGTTCGGCTGCCTCGGCCACGCCGAGAAGGCGGTCAGCCATTCGAGACCGCCTCCTCCCACGTGTCGGCGGGCCATGGGGTGGTGATCACTGCGGGTCGGGGCAAGGGTGTTCCTTCTACGAGGCGGCGGGTCAAAAACCGATGCGCCCAAGCAGGGGCACGCCCATGGAGGCAGACGTACGGGCATCGCGACCGCGTCGAGCTATCGCGCTGCCCCCGCTGGGACTATTTCGGCGTCCCGTAGTGATACCTCTGCATCGCCGGTTTGGTTAACCGGCGATGTGCGTCTATGTTGCCTCGACTCCTAGCAGATTTCGAGAGTACAGGAGTTGGGGATCCGGCCCACATTTTGCTGACCTGAAGCCAAAGGCGGATCGGTCACGGGCACCACCGGCACGAACTTCTTGGTGAACGGCCGATTCGGGTCTATCGTTTTTGGACCGTGTTCCACCGGCGTTCGCCGTCGGCTGCTCGCTTTGTGCGAAGCAACCCTGGACTTGCGCGAGGCGATGTGGCTTCCTTCTTGGTCCAGTCGCTGAAATGAAGGCCGCCCGGATCGGCCTTCGGTGCGCCAGCTCCGTCCGACGGCAGCACCGCAGTCGCGCGATTCGCAGCCACCGCCACCACCCCCTGCTTCGAGGAGCCGCCGAACCATGAGCCACGATGCCCGCGTCTGGGTATGGGACCACAGCCTCAGCAAAGGCACTGCCCGCATGGTCCTCACCCTGATCGCCGATCGCTGCATCGACCACACCTGCACGGCCTACGCCTCCGTCCCAGCCCTGATGCGGCGCGCGAACGCGTCGCGCAGCGCCGTTCGGGACGCGCTGGACAAACTGGTCGCCAGCGGCGAGATAGTCCGCCTCGACGGACGCAAAGGGCCTCGCGGGGAAACTTATTACCGCCTCCCCGAAGCCGCCCGTTTCATGACCGAGGAAATTCCAAATCCGACCCACCAGGAGGGCCAGATTCCAACCCCCGAGGTACCGGAATCCGATACCTCCACCAGCAATGCGGACGGGCCGGAATCCGACCCCGGGGTACAGAATCCAACCCCGGGGGGTGCCGGATTCCGGCACCTCGGGGGAACGGAATCCGACCCCCAGAACAGAATTGAACCAATAGGAACCAGTAGGTACAGCAGCAGTGCACCCATCCCCGCCTCGCAATGGCAGGTCGACGCGGGCAGCGAATCCTGGCTGCGGAGCGAGGGGCACCTCACCCGCCTTGGCGAGGAGGGCGTACGAGTGGCGGACGACAAGTGGCGAGCCTTCCGGGCCGGCGGGTCTCCACGCTCGGGTGCAGCTTGGGGCGCCGACTGGCGAGCGTGGATCACTCGCGAGCGGAGCCCCGCCCCAGTAGCGCCGCGCTCGGCCACCAGCCCCAGTGGCGGTTCAGCGAGCGCCAGGATGACCCGGCCGGAGGCACACCTGGCAGCTCTGCTGGCAGCCCTCGATGAACCGGTCCCGACGGTGTAGCGCCCTCGCCTGTTCGGCCGGTCCGCGAAGTGCGGGGACAACGGGGACCGGTCCCCGCACAGCTCGGTCTTCTGGGGACGGTCCCCCTGACGGGCAGTCGGGGACCGGTCCCCGACTCAGGTGGGGACCGGTCCCCACCAAGCTCCTTCTTGTCCCCTGCCTCTTCGGGGACCGGTCCCCGAAGAGGCAGGGAAATCGCAGGTCAGTGCGGCCCGTCTACGCCATACGGTCGGCCCCCGAGCTCACGCCTCAGAGCTCCGAGCTGCGGGACCAGCCAGCGGGGACCGGCAGCCGACTCAGTCGGTCCCCGCCGCGTGTGCAACGACCGTGGCCAGGTCCCTCGGACCGGCATCGCCCTTCATGCCGAAGGCGTCCAAGACGGGCGGTGATCTCGGCGGCGGCCAAATCGAGATCAATGACGTGGTCCATGCAGCAATCCTCCCCGGTCGCCCCTCACCCACGAAGGCCCTGACCGAGTCCCGGCCAGCGCAACCGTCTAGGGCCGAAGACCGGTCAACGTACGACGCCCAACTCCCACCTCGGAAAGGGACCCATGCACGGCGCGCAGCACGAACCCCCCAGCAGACCACGACGGCAGATAACACGCCCCCAGGCACCAGGCGGAGCAAGGTATCCCGTTGGACCGTCCAAAGGCCGGTCCAACGGGGATGCCTCCGACCCGGGGGTGGCGGAGGGGCTCGGGCACCAGGGGGTGCCCGAGGAGGAGCAGCTCGTCGTCGCGGAGCCGTGTCTTCCGCGTGCCGCCGACGAAGCCGCGCTGCACCGCGTCGCCCTCCGCCGCGACCGTAAAGAAACCCAGCGCAAAGAGCGCGTCGACGTGCGCTACAGCACCGACGAGAAGACCGGCATCCTTGCCATGGCCCGGTCGCTGAACATCGCCGCCGCCCACTACGTCGGCGCCGTCGTCATGGCCCACGTCAACGGAGACCTCGCCCTGCCCGGCCAGCGCACACCCGTCGACGACCTCATCGACGAACTCAACGCCCTGCGCACCCAGGTCGCGAAGATCGGCAGCAACGTCAACCAGATCGCCCGCGTCCTCAACTCCGGCGGCCATCCACACCCTGAGGACACCGCCGTCCTCGCCCAGGCGGAACGAACCCTGGAAACCGTCGGCGCCGCCGTCACCGCCATCGATGTCACCTCGGACCACGCGGCGTCCACGAAAGCGGCCGGCTGAATGATCGCCAAAATCACCAGCGGCAAGAACACCGCCAAACTGATCAGCTACCTCTACGGCCCAGGGCGGGCCAACGAACACACCGACCCGCACCTGGTCGCATCCTGGGACGGCTTCGCACCCGACCCCGGCCGCGCCGACGACTTCAGGGCGACGAAGAAATGCCTCGCCAACGCCCTGGACCTGCGGGTGAAGCAGGCCGGCGACCGCGCCCCGGACCAGCACGTGTGGCACTGCTCGGTCCGCGCCGCACCCGAGGACCGCATCCTGACCGACGCCGCATGGGCGGACATCGCCCGCCGCGTCGTGGCCGCCACCGGCATCGCACCCGACGGCGATCCGGACGGCTGCCGCTGGGTCGCCGTACGCCACGCCCCCGACCACATCCACATCGCCGCCACCAAAGTACGAGGCGACCTCCGCACCGCCCGCCACTGGAACGACTACCTCACCGCCGACCGCGAACTCGTCACCATCGAGAAGGAATTCGGGATGCGCGAAGTCGTACGCGGCGACCGCACCGCCGCCCAACGCCCCACCCGCGCCGAGAAGGAGAAAGCCCAGCGCACAGGGCAGACGCTTACCGCGCGCGAGCAACTACGCACCGCGATCCGGACCGCCGTATCGATCGCGGCCAGCCCCGAGGAGTTCCTCGCCCTGCTCTCCGCCAGCGACAGCGTGCTGGTCGAGATCCAGCGCTTTCCCTCCGGCGACATCCGCGGTTACAAGGTCGCGCTACCCGACAACACCAACGCCACCGGCGAGCCCGTCTGGTTCTCCGGCTCCAAGCTCGCACCAGACCTGTCGTACCCCAAGATCCGCGAACGCCTGACCGCCACCGAACCCACCAGCCAGCGGCCGGACGACCGGCGCAGGTCGAACCCCTGGCACCAAGCCACCGCTGCCGCGGAACGCATCCCCCACCACCTCAACCGCGATGACGACACCGCCTCGCAGGCCCACCTCGCCGCCTTCGGCGAAGCCATCGACGCCCTCCCCCTCATCGCCCCAGCGGCCATCCGCCCCCAACTACGCCAGGCCGCAGGCGCATTCGAACGCGCCACCCGCTCCCGCATCCACGCCGAGCACAACCACGCCCGCGCCCTACGCGGCGCCGTCCGCGCCATACTCCGCGAACCCACCACCGAGGACGCCACCGGTCTCGCGATGTTCCTCGACGCAGCCGTCCTCGTCGTCATAGCCGCCATCCGCTGGCACGATCTGCGACATCACGACCAGCAAGCCATCGCCGCCCGCCAGACCCTCAACCACCTACAGGCCGCCTACCAGCACGCCGCAGCAACGCCCTTGGCCGTACTCGCCCAGCACAAGCCCCCGGCGCACGCGATCACACGCCACGCCCAACACATACGCGCGTACGTGCCCGAGCACGCCGAAGAAATCCTCGCCGACCCCGGCTGGGCATCCCTAGCCGCCGCGCTCACCAACGCCGAAAACGCAGGCCACACCCCGGAACGCCTGCTCCAACAAGCAGTCGACGAACGAGCCCTGAACGACGCACGCTTCCCCGCGCAGGTCCTCACCTGGCGGATCCACCGTCTCGCCCAGCGACCCGCCCCGAGCGCCCGAGCACGCGCCGCACAAGCCCGCACAACCACAGCAGCGACGCGGACACCAGGAACGGTTCACGCCGAACCAGTTGCCCCGCCACCCGCTGACCCGACGAAGGGGTCTGGCCGGAGTCGCTGAAAGGCAGCGCTCAGGGCCTCGCTCGCAGAGTGCAGCGAGGCCCACCGCCGATCCACCGCATTACCTCGCACCGGGCTCCCGAAAAGGCTTCGGTCGACGCGACTTCCGCAACATGGTTAACCGGTCCCGCTCCCAGCTCGGCGGCCCTCCAGCACCAGCCGCATGCCAGCGACGGATGCCTTGTCGGCACCAGTTTGGCCCAGGGGGCGTGATCAGTCAGAAGGTGCCGAAGAAGCGATGCCACCAGCTGGGCCGCTGAACGTGCCTGGGCAGCCGGCTCGGCCCGTCGTAGTCGCACTCCAGTAGTTCTTCGGGAACTACCGCATACCCGAGGTCGACCAACGCTCGATTGACCTTGGCAAGATCGGCGGCGTCCAACTCCCCCTCGTCCTGCGCATCGTCCGTACCGAAGAAGGCTCCTGGGTTATCGGCACAGACGAGAGCCAAGGAGCCGAACTTACTCACGCAGACGACGATTCGAGTCCCGTACACCGTTGCTTCCGCGGGTACGACGACACGTCCGTACTCGCTGGAGTCCTGGGCTCCTGCTCAGCCCTGCAGCGAGCTGTGAAGTCGTCTTCGAGCCGGGCCACCAAGCTTCCGAACAGGACGGTGGTCTCACCGCGGTCGTACTGCTCCAGCCACTCCGGGTCATCGAGCTCACGCAGCAGCGTCAGCAGATCCACTTCGCTCTCCGTCACGCGCCCATTCTTGCGCGGGACTGCACCCCGAGCTAACGAAGTGCCGCCAAGCCCGCCCGTCCGGCCCCTGAGCTCCCCGACAACAGCAAGGCCAGTAGCTTCCACTGATCGCTCAGTCCCGGACAGATCGTCCGTGCCTCCGCACACCGCTGCCCTCACGCTGAGCTCGTGCAGCGCAGGGATTGTCCGAAGCTCCGGCCCCGTCCATGCCGTTGCCGCGTCGCTATCGTGGGGAACGCCCCTACATCACGGGAGACAGCACATATGCGTGGTCTCGGAGATCACCTGAGCATCGGCGAGCGGATCGCCTTCCACCGCAGACGCCGTGGTTACACGCAACAGGTGCTGGCCGGGCTCGTTGGCCGTAGCACGGACTGGCTGGCGAAAGCGGAGTCCGGTCGGCGCAAGCCGCCGCGTATCGACATGCTCGCGGAGCTGGCCCGTGTGCTCCGCGTGCCGCTCGGTGAGCTGGTCGGCCAACCGGTGCTCATGGAGGACGAGAGGCAGCAGGACGATGTCCCTGCCGTGCGGGACGCGTTGATGAGTCCGCGTCGTCTCTCCCGGTTGCTGTTCGGACCGGAGGCCGAGGCACAGCTCCCGAGCCCCGGCCCGACTGCCGAGCTCGTAGAACAGACCTGGGACGGCTACCAGTCTGGTCGCCTCGGCAAGGTGATCGCCGGGCTCCCCGGCCTCCTTCAGACCGCCCAGGAGCTTGAGGACCGCGCGGCGCGCTCCGCCGCGGAACGCCGGGACTGCTGGGCCGTTTCCGCCCGCGTACACCACCTCGCCGCCACCACGCTCGCCAAGATCGGGGAGTCCGACATCTCGTGGCTCGCCGCCGAACGAGCCATGCGGGCCGCCGACGAATCCGGCGACCCGCTGGTCCTGGCGTCCGCCGCGCGATCCGGCACACATGCCTTGCTGGCCAATGGCCGGTACGACGACGCCATGGAACTGGGCAACACCGCGTCGGCGTGGTTGTCGGCCCGGGTCGATGAGACCGATCCGGCCGCCCTGAGCCTGCTGGGCATGATCTACCTACGGGCTGCCATCGCAGCGGCCCGGCATCAGGACCGGGCCACGGCGACGAGTCTCCTGGACCGAGCAGAGGCGCTCGCCAACCAGCTCGGCTCCGACGAGAACCACTGGCAGACGAGCTTCGGACCGACGAATGTCGTGCTGCACCGGCTGTCGGCGGAGCTGGACCTCGACAACATCTCGTATGTCGTGGAGCACGGTCAGATCGATGTGGACCACATGCCCCCGGAGCGCGGCGTCTCCCACCGCATCGACTACGCCCGTGCCCTCTCAATGGCGGGCCAGGGCGACAGCGCGTTCGTGGAGCTGCGTACGGCCGAGCACGCGTCGCCTCAGCTCGTACGGAACAATCCCCGTGTACGGGACACGCTGCGCGACCTGATCAAGCGATCCCCGGTCACCGGCGGCGCTCGTTCGTCAGAGTTGTTCATGATGGCTCAACGATGCAGGGCGGTGGAGTGAACACAAAGAAGCGGGGAGTCCTCGGGGTCGTGGGCACGAGTGCCGGCGGAGTCGAAGCGTTGCGCACCGGGCTGGTGGAACCGGCTCTGGCGCGTGGGTGGCAGGTCGCCGTGACGCTCACTCCGACGGCCGGTCGGTGGCTGCGGATGAGCGGTGAGGTCAACCGGCTGGAGAAGCTGACCGGCCTGCCGGTACGAGACGAACCACGGCTGCCCGGCGAGGCAAGGCCGCACCCGAGCGTGGACTGCTACGTGGTCGCCCCCGCCAGCGCGAATACGGTGGCCAAACTCGCGACGGGTATCGCCGACAACCAGGCGCTGACGCAGGTGGGCGAAGCCATCGGCACCCTGGGGCTACCGGTCGTCGTCTTTCCAAGGGTGAACGCCGCTCACGCGCGCCACCCCGTCTGGCGGCGCCATATCGCCACGCTGCGAGAGGCCGACGTTCGCCTCGTCTACGGCCCGGACATCTGGCCGCTGCACGAGCCACGCGCGGCCCCCGCCGGGCGGGACCTGCCGTGGGGGGCGGTGCTGGACGCAATCGACCGAGCCATGGAAGCCACGGAATGACGGCTCGTCAACTGCCTTGATCTGCGGGAACAGAGGGCCCTGACAAACTGTCCGGGTCCTCTGTTCTGCGCGCGTTGAAGCTTGTTGCCATGCCGGAAATGGTCGAGCGACACAGCGCGGGAACCGCACAGACGGACCACCGCACCCAGCGGTACGCCCCGTTCAGGCCCCTCGATGCCGTTGCTCGGCAGAGGCGGTGGCAACGGTGACGGCGACCCTCCCCACCGAGGAAACGGCGCCTGCCGGCACCGGGCTTCGGCGGGCGATCTGCGTGGACATCGCCCCGCAGCTTCACCTCGTGGCCCACGTACGACACGGGGTCGTCGCGAGCCTCCGGCTGTGGGGTGTCCCCGAGGTCGCGGACGACATGGGGCTGATCGTGACCGAGCTGGTCGTCAACGCCATCCGCCATGGCGACCCGGGTGGCGTGACCGTGATCCTGACAGTCCGGGACGGCGTCGCGGTGCTGGAGGTCGAAGACGACAACGGCGGGCGCCCGGCCGTACTGCAGACCGCCGAGGACGACGAAGGCGGGCGGGGCCTGATCCTCGTCCAGGCACTGGCCTGCCGGTGGGGATACCGGCCCGGCACGTGCGGCCGGAAGACGGTGTGGGCGTCGCTCCCGCTGCCGGGAGCCAGGCCGGAGGACGCGTCGTGATCGCCTCCCGCCCACCACACCATGGAGTGTTCGACGACCGGAGGCAGGCCGCCGCCACCATCGACCGGGTCTGGCGCCGCCCGCCGCCGTCCCAGCTCTTCCGCTGCGAAGCCTTCGCGACTCTGGACCGCCCAGACCCCCAGAGCGCGATCATCCGGCCGCTGTTCTGGCTCAGCAGAGTTACCGTCTCCGGCCCGGAAGCGGCTGTCGCATGGGGCGTCGACCGGCTGGAACGGTTCGCCCAGTTCCTGGACGGGCCCGACATCAGTCGGGCCGCCCGGTGGACTGGCGACGAAGAAGCACGCTGGCGGGCGCTGCTGGCCTTGCGCACCGGCAAGCGGTTGTCGTTCGAGGTCGTCGACCGCGATGGGGTCCACTACCAGGCCGTGGTCTGCCCCGTACGCGAACGTCCCCGTGCCCGGCCCCACGCTCCGCCCCTCCCCCGAGGACAGACGGCCAGCATCACCCGACGTCACATCGACAGCGGAGGACGAACATGCGGATGAGCATCGTGGTCGCGGTGCGAGGCAATATCGACGCCTTGGGCGACCTGGCCAGGGCGGTCCGGGCACAGAACTACCCGGCCGAGGACATTGAGCTGGTCGTGGTGGACAACCATCCGGCGCCGGTCCTGCCACCGGGACCGTACCGGCTGGGGCCCATGCCATGCCGGGTCGTCCACGAGAGGCAGGCGGGGCTGTCGCGGGCGCGCAATACCGGGATCCGGCAGGCGCAGGGCGAGATCGTGCTGATCACCGATCCGGACGCCCGTCCCGAGCCGGACTGGGCCGGGCGGATGGCCACCGCGCTGGAGGCGACGGGGGCGTACTGCGCGGGTGGCAAGGTCGTCCCGTACTTCACCGGCGGGACCACCGCTGACGTACCCGCCGACGTGCTCCAGTTGTTCGTACCGCCTACGTGGCCACAAGCCACTGCGGAACTCGTCGCCCCGTACTGGGCCGTCGGCTGCAACCTGGCGATCCGCCGGAGTCCGCTGCCGCGGTTCGACACTCGGCTCGGCGTTACTGGTCGCCGCCATCTGAGCTGCGAGGAACTGGAGTTCACCGTCCGTGCCCAGCTCAGCGGTCATCTGGTGGTCGTCGTGCCGGATGCCGTGGTCCACCGCGCGATCCATCCGGCCGACCTGACGCCCGCCGCCGTGCGGGGACGTGCTCTGTGGCACGGCGTGTCGGTGGCCCGGCTGCTGGCGATCCACCCCGGCGCGGACATCTACGACAGCTACCGACTGCGCGACGCACTCGCGCCCACACGGCTGCGTAGCCGTACAGGTCGCCGCAGGGCGGTGGCCGATGTCGCGCGGGTGGCGGGGCTGCGGGCGGAACGGCTCCGGCTGGCCGTGGCCAGGACAAGCACACACACCGCGAGCGCGGAGAAGTCCGCGACGAAGAAAGAGGTCTTCCATGAGTGACGTGCCAATAGCGGTGGGGTTGAACCTCGGACACGACGGCGGATGCGCGATCGTCGTCGGCGACCGGGTCGTCGCGATCGCCGAGGAACGGTTGAACCGCACCCGATACAGCGGCGGCTGGCAGGCCGCCCTCGCCTACTGCCTGGACGCGGCTGACCTCAGCCTCACGGACGTCGGCATCGTGGTGTTCTCATGCGTCGGTCCCCGTCTGGAGGACGGCTTCACGGGCGGTCTTGATCGCTACGGCATGGATGCTCGCCGAATCGTGTCCGTCGACCACCACATGTCCCACGCTTACGGTGCGTTCTGCTTGTCCGACGCGGACGAGGCATTGGTCGTGGTCGCGGACGGATCAGGCAACGACCACCAGACTGAAAGCTACTTCCTCGCCGACCGTACGGGGCTGACCAGGGTGGGCGGGAACCGTGAGGGCAGGACTCGGGCAGGCGGAATCGGCGCGACGTTCGAGGCGGTGACGAACTGGCTCGGCTTCGACGGGCAGGAGTCAGGCAAGACCATGGCCCTCGCCTCATACGGCGACCCCAAGGCCATCGATCTTCCGCTCTTCGACGTCATCGACGCCCAGGTCGAAGGCCGCCTGGAACGGACCCACGACCGAGGGCTGGCGGAGTTCGCCGCCGCGTCCAGCCTCGATCTCGGCAGACCGTACGCCTGGACCGAGCCACGGGCACGCGACCTGGCCGCCTGGGTCCAGGCTCAGACCGAGGATGCCCTCGTCGGGGTCGTCACCCACCTGATGGCAGAGCACCGCCAGACCAACGTCTGCTTCGCCGGCGGAGTCGCGATGAACTGCGTCGCCAACGAGGCGATCCGCCGAGCCACCGGTGCCGACCTGTTCGTACCCCCGCCGGCCTCGGACCGTGGCCAGGCCCTCGGCAATGCCCTCCACGGCATCCACCGGCTCACCGGCCGGATGCCCAGGATGCCGCTGGCCGGACGGGACTCCTTCGGCCGCCCCTACACCGACGGCGAAATCCACCTCGCGCTGCGCAGACACCCCTCCTCCGGCCTGACCGAGCGCCACCCTCACCGCCCGTTCGTCTACCGGCGCGAGTCCGACCCGGCCACCGCGGCATCCGAACTGATCGCGCAGGGCAAACTGATCGGCTGGTTCGACGGCGGCAGCGAACTCGGCGCCCGCGCCCTCGGGTCACGCAGCATCCTCGCCGACCCCCGCCAGGCTGCGACGCGGGACGTGCTCAACACCAGGGTCAAGCATCGCGAGTTCTTCCGTCCTTTCGCCCCTGCTGTACTGGCTGAGCACGCTGGCACGTGGTTCGAGATCGACCGGGCCAGCCCCTACATGCTCTTCGCGCCACAGGTGAGAGCACAGCACCGAGACCGACTCGCCGCAGTCACTCATGTCGATGGCAGTGCCCGCGTCCAGACCGTCGATCAGACCGTCCACCCGGCCTTCCACCGGCTGATCACCAAGTTCGGGGACCTCACGGGCGTGCCCGTCATCCTGAACACCTCCTTCAACGACACCGAGCCGATCGTGGAGACTCCCGCGCACGCGGTGGCCACGTTCTGCCACACCGACCTGGACGCCCTTGTCTTCAGCAACGGCTTCGTAGCGGTGAAGAGCGATGTCTGAACCCCGCCAGAGGCTTCGGGTCGCGGTGCTCTTCGACACCGCCGGCTTCCAACGCTCCCTCCCGCTGACCGGAGCCGCCGCCCGCACACTGCACCTGAACCGACATCTGGCCGAGGCCGGGGTGGAAGTGACGTTGCTGCTGTGCGACCTCAACCCCCGTTCCAGGCCCACCCGCCGCTGGCCGTTCCCGGTTCGCTATCTGCCATACGACGCCGTGTACGAGGACACAGGACCGCTGACCGCGCACATGAAGGACCTCGCCCCCGACGTGCTGGTGATGTCCAACACACAGTTGACCGTCCGCTACGGGCGCGCCCTCGCCGACGCCGCCGGGGCCGCCCTGGTGTACGAGATGCACGACAACGAGGCCGCCGTCGCCCGGACGATCGGCAACGCCGAGTGGGAGTGCCGCCAGGCTGCCGTCCTTCAGGCGGCAGCCGTGGCCGCGGCAGATGCCGTCGTCGCCTTCACCCGCCGTGATGCGGACCTCGCGACCGACCTGCGTGCGACGGCGGTGCACGTCGTGCCGTGCGGTGTGGAGCCCGGTCCGACCCCACGTCGCGAACGTGAGACTCCGGGCTCGGCGGCGTTCGTCGGCAACCTCTTCTACGAGCCGAACGCCCGTGCCGCCACCTTCCTCCGTACCCGGCTCGCCCCGGCGCTGGCATCGCGGGGCGGATCCGTCGACGTGTACGGCCGGTACCCGCGAGCCCTGCGGGCCCTCGGCGCCGACAGCACCGTACGGCTGCACGGCCCGGTACCGGATCTGCCGTCAGCACTGTCGACAGCCGAAGTGGGCTTGGCACCGCTGGACTCCGGCGGCGGGATGAAACTGAAAGTGCTCCAGTACATGGCCGCCGGACTGCCGGTCGTCGGCACAGCCGAGGCATTCGCCGGACTGCCCGACCCGGACACTTTCGCGCTGGTCTCCACCGCCCCGTCCATGGACGACATACCCGGTCTGGTGACCCGCCTCCAGGACGACGCCACCCTGCGCCGACAACTCGGCACAGCGGGACGCCAACTGGTCGAGACCGAGTTCTCCTGGGCGGCGGCAGCCGGACTGGCGCATCTCGCCTATCGATCCGTACGCGGTGTCTCAGGACCGGCGACAACACCGGCGGCCGGGTCGGGCGAAATCCAGGAACTCGCAGGCCAGACGCCATACTGGCTGCACGAATGGCGAACACGGAAGGAACCCAGCATGGGCGAAACGCCTACATCGGCGAACGGTCGCGAGCACCCGGTGCTGGCACGGCTGGCAAGTGAGATCGACTGTGCGCGCCACGCCGCCGAATCCGCACTCGACACTGTCTTCGACCAGACAGCGATCGTCGGCTACGGCGGCCGGTCCATGGTCTTCCTCTCCAAGACCGCAGTCCTGAAGATCTACACGCACCGGCCCGCCGAACGGGCACGCCGCGAAATCATCGGCCTCCGCCTCACCGGGCAGGTACCCGGTCTGCGCGTACCCGAAGTCCTTGGCCACGACGATGTCGAAGGCGCCCTGTCGTGGGTGGCCGCCACCCGCCTGAACGGCACCGCCCCCGACAACAGGCACGACAAGGACGAAACGCGGACGCTCGGCGAAGTCGCCGCGCGCCTCCACTCCCTGTCCGCCGACGCCCTCACCGAACTGCCGCCGTTCGGCCGCAACATCCGGCCCTTGGACGAGGACGCCCACCCCGTACGGGCCCGCCTCTCCGCAGTTCTCGACAAGACCGAACCCGACCAGCAGGCGGCGTGCGTAACGGGGTTCGTCCACGGCGACTACTCCGCCCGCAACCTCCTGCTCACCCCCGGCCTGCCGCCCGGCGTGATCGACTTCGAAGGCTGCGGGGTTGGGTGTGTGTACGAGGACCTCACCAATCTGTACGTCCAGAACTGCCTGATCGACGGCCGCGCCCCGGCCCTCGCCCTGTCCGCTTACGAAGACGAGAGCGCCCGCCTCGGTCGCCTCTCAGACGTGGACGCCCGGCACCTGCTGTGGCACACCGCCCGCTACTTCCGCTGGGTCCTGCAATGGGCCATGGAGATCGACACCGCGCTCGCCGACCAGATCATCGCCCTTGCACCCGGCGTTCTGGACGCCCTTGAATCCGAAGGGACACCCCGACTGTGATCGTCCTGGACGGTATGCCGGGCGCCGGCAAGACCACCCTGCTCCACCAGCTCCAGACCGCGTTATCGCACCATCTGCTGGTCTTCCCCGAGGCCCAGCCCCCGGAGAACAGTTCCTCGGACACCGCGACCGCTCGGTTCCTCTTGCATGAGGCCCGAGACCGCATCGGCACCGCCCGGCACCTGTCGCGGACCCGCCCGGGGATGATCGTCGCCTCCGACCGGTGCCACATCGGGGTCCTCGCCTACCGCTACGCGCTGGCCGCCACCGGCCGGGCCCCGCACCGCGACTTCGAGCAGGCGCTGGCCCTGTGCCACGACCTCGACCTCATAGGCCCTCACCCGGACCTCACCACCCTGGTCCTGCTGACCGACTCTGGCACCTCGATATCCCGGCGGTCCGCGTACGCGCACGACGAGCGCTACGCCCTGTGGTTCGACCTCGGCTTCCTCACCACTTACCGCCACTTCCTCAGCAACCTGCCGGTCTGGCTCCCCGCCGACACCTTCACCACGCTCGACGTCACCGACACCTCCGGCTGGCCGACCCTGCTTGACGCACTGCCGCCTCACCTCGTCGGCCAGCTACCGCGGCAAGAAGCACTGACCGGCAGCCGATCATCGGAGGCGGTATGACGCACGAGCCAGCGGCGGCGACCACACGCCGCCTCCTCATCGCTTTGGCAGCCCCTCCCGATGACACGGCTACTTCCCAAGCGGTGGACGGACTGCGCGCCACGGCTGACGAGATACGAGCCTTCCTCGCCGAAGCCGACAACCACGACACCGAGGCTGTGCCCGCCGAGGTCCTGCACGAGTGGCGGAACGCCCTGGCCCGATCCCACCGTGCACTGGAACAGACCGCCCCGGCCGAATGGTCGCGTTGGCGGCTGCCTGGCACCTGGCTCGACTCCCACCTGCGCTTGCGGTCGCTGATCGCCCACGAGGTCGGCAAAGCGTACTGGGACGACCGGCCCGAGATCCGCTACGCGGAGATCGACATCGAGCGGTACCTGTGGGGCGCCCGATGACCTCAACGTCCGCTCAGGAAAAGCCCATGGACAAGTACGTGCGCACCGCCGCCGTCTTGCGCGACCTTCTGGGCGGGACTGACAACATCGTCTCGCTGGCCCACTGCGTCACCCGGCTTCGGCTCACCCTCACCGACCGCGCCCGCGTCGACGACACCGCCCTGCGTGACCATCCCGCCGTCCTGGGAGTGCTGGAACGGGACACCTTCCAGATCGTGGTCGGCCCGGCCGCCGTCACCCCGCTGGCCGCTGCCCTCGCCCAGCTCTTGGCCGCCCCGTAACCACAGCCCCTTTCATGCGTCACAGCCGGACCGGCACAACCGGCTCGTCACCGCCAGCCGGTTCGGTACGCCGTCCATGCCAGCGCCGCCGTAGCCTCCAGATCCTGATACGCCCGCAGCGCGGGCCGCGACGGTCGTCGGCGGGCCAACTCCCAGTGCCCGGCCACCGACACGGCCAGCGCCGTGACCGCATTGGCATCCGCAGACTCCCATGCGGGAACCCCGGCCAGGGCCGCTTCCGCCGATGCCGGCGTGTGGCCATCCATGATCAGGTACGGGACAAGCCAGGCAGCGTCGAACCACGCGGCCCCGCGATACCCGAACGCCCAGTCGACGACGAACACAGTCCCGTTGGCATGCTGGCGCACCATGTTGTCCGGCCGCAGATCAGCGTGCAGAAGAGTGTCCCCCTCCGCCGCGGGCATCCACCGCGTCTCCCACTCGACCAGGTCAGCGAGATGCCGCACGCACCACGGGGCGAGGTCGCCCGGCTGGTCGGCGGCCAACGTTCGCCAGCAGCTCGAAACCCGGGACATCGCCTCAGCCACCGGCCGCGCGCCGGCATACGCACACGGCGTCAGCACCTTCTCCATCGAAGCCACGGTGTCCAGGACCGCCGGAAGATCAGCAGAGCCCGGGGCCAGACTGGGATGACGCCCGTCGATGTCATCGAAAAGCAGCAGAACCCAGTCTTCGACCTCGCCCGACCACAGTAGGGCCGGCGAAGAGAAACCGGTCGGAACAGTTGCCGCAACAGCCGCCTCCTGCTCATACATCCCCGCCAGCGGATGCCCCACCGGTATCCCCTTCACGAATACCCGCCGACCATCCGCCAGCAAAAGCCGGGCAGCCAAACCCGAAGTGAACCCGCCCTCCTGCGACACGGCCCGCACGATCGAGGCCCCGCCCCTGCCCGCGATCTCACCGCGTACGGCGGGAGGGAGGTCGTGCCACATCACCCGAGGCTCTGACTCAACACGCATCCGCACTCCTCCAACGGCTCGTTGGACAAACCGTTCTCCGACACCGACATCGACTTCACGGCGGCACCCTGGGCGCATTCGCCGACCCCAGCAAGCGACGCGTGGTCAGCAGCCTCGATCAGATGATCAGTCGTCGCATTCATCAGGTGACTCCTTCGGGGACGGTCGAGCTCATGGGCAAAAAAGACACTCGCGGCTTTGAGGATCTCGTTCGTCCACTTCAACTCCGTTTTTTCCTTGCGAAGTTGCTTCAGCTCGTCGCGTTCGGCGGTGGTGAGCCGGTCGTCCCGCTCACCGTGGTCGGCTGGTCGGCCTCGGCTTGCCGGCCCCAGACGCGCAGGGCTTCCTTGTGGATGCCCAGGTCCTTCGCGACGTGCGCGATCGGGCGGCTGGTGGTGCGGACCTCGCGGATCGCGCGCTCGCGGAGCTCGTCGGGGTATTTACGTGGTGCTGGCACGCTGCTGGTGAATCTCCTTCGCCAGGTAGGCAACCCCGGCATCAGGGACTCCACCAAACTCAGAGCAGCTCAGTCCCCCTCGCCGGAGGGATGCTCGTCTTTGGCGGTGGGGAATGAAAGCAAAAGTCTGCGGCGGATCAGCCTACTGCCACACACTAGATCACGAAGCGTCAACGGGGAGGGTTCGTGAAGCAGGACGGAACTGAGTTGGCCGAGGCACTCATGGCTGTGCGGGCAGGTCTTGCGGCTGCCCAGCGGGAAGGGGACGGGGCCGCTATCCGGTTCAAGGTCAACGAGGTGACGTTGGATCTGGGGATCGAGCTTCGAGCCAGCGGTGCCGCGTCAGGTGGGGTGAAGGCGTTTGTCGTCTCCACGGACGCAAAGGGGGAGTGGTCGAGGTCCCGGACTCACCGGTTGACGGTGAATCTCGTGGTCGACGGGGCGGATCACCAGCTGATCAGCGGGGATGCGTCTGACTTCGGGGATACGGTCGGCGGGAGCTTGTTCGAGTAGCCGAGACGCACGGTGGAGGCTGCGAGCTGGTCACGGACCGTGGAGGTTCTCGGCGCAGGTGGCGGGTGCGGGTCAGGTACCTTGATCGCTCCTGGGCTGGTGCTGACAGCGTTGCACGTCGTAACGGAGGCGGGCGGGGGACCGCCTCCGCTCGGTGAGCGAATCCGAGTGCGGGTTCTGCGTAACCGGCAAGAGCATCCGGCGGAGGTCATCTGGGTCGGCGACCGTGAACTGGATGCGGTGCTCTTAGGCGGCGACCCCAGTCGGTTGGGTCGGGACGTGACACCCGCGAGATGGGGCGAGCTGACATGTTCGAGTCCGAAGGCCCGTCCGGAATGTTCAGCTGTCGGCTTCCCGCGGGCCTCGCGCCATAGCACCGTTCGTCCGGACGGCGGCCACACCGTGGTGCACGACGACCGGCAGGTGATCGGTCACGTCAGTGCAGTGACGGGCCTGAACGCGGCGAAGTACGACGTCGACGTCTCCAATGCCCTCCCGGACAATATGGGCGGGTGGAGCGGCCTGTCGGGTGCCGGGTTGTTCTGCAACGAGATCCTGATCGGCCTGGTGGAGGCGGTGCCGAAATCCTGGAAAGGCCGAACGCTGTGGGCCCTGCCAGCGCGGCGTCTGCTCGCGCTTGCCGACTTCACGGCCATGGTGACCGCGCACACGGGCATCGCACCGCAGTTGGAGTCGGCAGACCAGAGCGCGCTTTTCCACGCCCCTCCCGTTCCCCACCTATCGCCGTCGTATCTACTCTCACCACAGGCCGAAGTCGTGCCATTCACGGGCATGGAGGGGGAGATCGCTGACCTGACGTCCTGGTGCACCAGTCGGCGTGTGGTGGACGTGGCACTGGCCTTCGGCCCCGGCGGCGTGGGAAAGACCCGCCTGGCGGCCGAATTGATACGGCGTATGACACAGCGGCGCTCACCCTGGACAGCAGGGTTTCTTTCGGACGTGCAGCGGGTCGGCAGGTCACTGGAATCACTGACGACGAATATCCGGCCGCTCCTGCTGGTCCTCGATTACGCCGAGACACGGGTGGACCAGGTCGAACAGGTGTTGCGCCTTTTCAGAGGATCGCGTCACGCCCATGACCCGGTCCGGGTACTGCTGCTGGCCAGAACGGCGCACCGGTGGTGGACGGATCTCCAAATCGAATGGCAGGGCACAGCGGTAATGGAGCGGGGCACCGTGGTGCCGTTGGCACCTGCCGAGTTTCACCCACGCGTCGGCAGCTCACGGAACTTCGAGGTCGCGACCCGGGCCTTCCGTGAACGTATCGCTCACCTTGCTGCACTCGAAGGGCCGTCGGAAGCTGGCGACGATCCCAGCCCACCCCAGGAACCTCCGCGCGGTGATCAAGCGGCAGGGCCGCCCGAGGAACTTATCGTCTCCATCCACATGGCTGCCCTCGCACAGGTGCTGGAAGAGGCCATTGTTCCGACCGCCGTCGGCGCCGTCCGTCCAGTCGATGTTCTGATGGCCCATGAGAGCCGGTACTGGCGGCACAGCGTCCGCTCACACGGGCTCGACGATGTCTTCTTCCATCAGCGGGACCTGCTACGTCAACTCGTAGCTGTGCAGCGCATCGTCGGGGCCGATGAACGCCGAGACGCGCTGAACGCGGTCTTGGCAGCCTTTCGCTTCCACGACCGTGATTTCGACACTCCGCAGCTCCCGGACCGCGAGATCGTGCGCCGCATTGAGCAGATGCTTGCCGACCTCTACCCGGCAACGGACGGGGCACGCTGGGGAGCGATGAGACCAGACGTTCTCGCCGCTGAACTCATCGCTCGGGCAGACCACGACAGCGACAGCGAGCTCGTCGTCCACATCCTCCCCGACGCCGGTCTCTCCGCCGTCCAGCAGCACCGCGCGATGACCGTCCTGGCGCGCGCAGCCACACATCAATCCACGCTCACCAACAGCGTCGCCCGCGCCGTAACTGCCGCACCAGACGTCCTCCTCGCCCCTGCGGTCGACATCGCCACAGAACTCCCTCCAAGCGATGCGATCACCTGGCTGAACGCTCTCAAGCCCGCTGCCGCCGCTCAAATGAATACTGACAACCACCTCCCGAACGACCAGCTCCACCGCATCAATAGCCTGCTGGACCAGCTCACGCCATGCCCCAACACATCTGGTCGGCAGGCCGACACCGAGCCCACCAGCACAGAGCCCGAGACAGGTCCGCTCACCGAGACACCGGAGCAATCCCATGCCGCGCCCGAAGCCGAAGACGACGTTCCCGCCGCCACTGACCGGATCACCGGAGGCCACGAGCAACGCTCTTCTCCACCGACCTTCTTCCTCCCGATTCGCAAGGCGCGTCGCCATGGGGGCGACATCACTCTCCACCTCCCCCCACAGGCCCACCCCGGCGTCGGAGGGCCGGTTCTCTCTCTATTCCGCCTGTTGAGCGGCGCTTTCACCGACCCCGAGAGGCAGCAGAGAATGGATCACGCACTGCGTTGCCTCGGCGATGAGGCCCGCCGATCCAACCGTCCTCTCCCCGCGGTGAACACGATCGTCCTCGGCCCAGACAGCTCCATCGAGCTGAACCTTTCCACTGTCGCACTTGCCATTCCACCGTTCCAGTCACAAGGACCTGACACGGTGTGGCGCTGCCGGGGCGACCACGTGCTGCCTCCCAGCACCGAGACGAAACCCCCGCAGCACGCCTACCCAGCCCTGGCACAACTGGGCTGGACACCCGAAGGATCGATCACATATGTCGATCTCGAGCATGTCGGACTCGTCCACCTCGATGGGCCCATCGAACACGTCCAGCAAATCCTTGGCGAGTTGGCCTTCGAGTTCTCCACCAGGTCCCGAGCCAGCCGGCCGCACGTTCATATCGCAGGAATCGGTAAGCCGGCACGGGGCGTCCGCTATGCCACACAGCACAACGCCTTTGAGGACGCGCTGGATGCCGCCAGCACACACACCGCCCAGGCGCGCTCCGCACTCCACGCCCTGAACGTCGATCACCCCCGCGACGCTCGCGTACGTGACCCTTCAAACGATCTGTGGAAACCCAGAATCGTCCTCACCGACCAACAGATGGCCACCGATACCGCCAAGGAGCTCGGAAGGATCCTCGACGCCCGTCCTCAATCGTGCCTGGGCGTCGTCACTCGCGCCCCATCACCCGGCCACGGTCTGGCCGCCCGATGGACCATCACTGTCGACCCCTTGGTGACCAACCTTTGACCCGACCCGTGCCAAGCCCGGAGATACGGACTCCCAGCCGGGGAAGGGGCACCCATTTAGGACTGTCAACCGGACTATCAGGCCACCACCCCCAAGGAACCGCGCAGAACCTTTACCGCCGCCACGATCCTTGGACGGCTGCCGAACAATGCATCAAGAAGGAGGGACCGGCATGGCCATCTTCCGCCGCCCCATCAATGAACAGCACAACGAGACAGCCGACGAGCTCGCATTGCTGCGCACCGAATTCGGACAGGAGCTGCGCACCGGCCTGGCCGAGCTCAGGGGCCTCAACACCGATGCTCGCCAACAGCTCGCTTCCAGCCTGGACGCCGGCCTGCAAGACCTCCGTGACGAATTGCGCGAACTCCGCCGCGAACTCAACGATGCTCACAAGACGATCACTGAGGCCCGCCGCGAATCGGAATCCCTACGCTTGGAACTCGAAACAGCACGCCGCCAAGCCGCCGAAGCACGAACAGAAGCTCTCAGCAGAACGGGAAGTAGTCCCGGCAAGCCCGCAGTCGCATCCGACTCCGAGCCCACGCCCGCAGGCGCCACACCCCCGGCTGCCTCAGGCGAAGAGGAAGCACCTGACTCATCCGAATCCGAGACTGCGGAACAGACCCCCTCAGCTACCGGCCAGCGGCCACTTGACGCCGTACTTGAGCAGGCCGCTGGCATCAGCGCCGCCGACCTGATCTGTCACCGCGATGCATGGGCATTCATCGTCGAACAGGCTGCCCGCAACGCCCACTTCCGTGTCCCTGGTCTCGCTACTAATGGCGACGACGAGCAGCAGACGAACGTGACGCTTTCCGGACGCACCCTGATCGCCATCCTCAGCGCCCTGCACACGACCCAGCAGGCGCACACGACCTCCCGCGAGGACCGTGCACTCGCCGCGACTTACTACGGTCGGATCGCCAATGTCATCGCGGAGGCCCTTCCCTCCCAAAGTAATGCCATCCGAACCCGCATCGTGATTGACGACCGTCCCCCACACGCCTTTGAGGACACGACCGACTGATCGTGACCGCGAATCCCGTCGCTGCCGAAACAAAACGAACAGCTCAAGAACAGGATCACAGGGCTGGCGGCAGCGTCTTCCACGGCAGGACGATGCTGAAGGGGATGCTGCGCAGTTCGCCTGATGACCGGTAGCGCGTCCCACACGGTGCCGACTGGGTTGCCGATCCTGCGCGCGTGCCACAGCGTGCCAGTCAGGACGGTGAACACCGGTCAACAACGGCGCCTCGCGAACGCCCGTCGATACTGTCCTTCAGGCATGTTTTCGCAGGCCACTGACCGTTTCAGGCATCAAATGCTTGTTGATTCCCAAGCTCAGAGCGCGAGTTCGATTCTCGTCACCCGCTCCATGAAAAAGCCCCAGGCCAGCGGCCGGGGGCTTCTTTGTTGTCTGGACCAGTTCAAGCGTCCCGCACCAGCTCTGCACCGGAGGGCTCCTCGCTAGTCTTCGCTCAGGCGGGGAGCAACAGCAGACTCGGCAGCGGCCTCGATCAGCAGGCGACCTCCTGGTCGCTCGCCGGAGTCGCGGCGGTCACACCTCGTCACCCCTGCCTCGCGGGCGTAAACCTGGCGACAAGACGTCAGCTCCTTCCCGCCGCAGCACCCGTCGGCAGGCCCATCAGTCCCGAAAGGTCTTGGTAAGGCGGCCGAAGAGTGAGATCGTGTTCGCATGCGTTCAGTGAACGCGAGTTTGTCCGGGGGGATTTCGTGCCGTGGCTGTAACTGTGCCCGACTGGGCCGACACCTTACTTGACGTCATTGGTGTCAATTGGCCGAACGTCGATGAAGACGCGTATCGGGACATGGCTGACGCCCTCCGGGAGTTCGCAGAGGATGTGGAGGATGACGGCTACCTCGCCAATCAGCATGTACAACGTTTGCTGTCGTCTGGCTACGGCGAAGCTCTCGACGCGCTCGGCGGCCACTGGGGCAAGGTCAAGAACAAGCATGTGAAGGATCTGGCCGACGGCGCTCGCACGATCGCGGGTGCCCTGGACAATGCGGCAACGGCGATCGAAGCCATGAAGTATGCGGCTCTTGTCCATCTGGGGGTGCTGGCCGGTAAGGCGGGCATCTCCATGGCTCTGATACCGGTGACCGGCGGCCTGTCCATGCTCATCGGCGGGGGCGCGATCGCGGTGGCCCAGCAGGCCATCCGCCGGATCATCAAGGAGTGCCTGGAAGAGGTCGTCAGCTATATCGTCTCCGCTCTGACCGAACCGGCCGTCGCCGCGCTGGAGGGCATGGCCGCGGATCTGGCGGTACAGGTCGGCGCCACCATGCTCGGTCTGCAGGACGGCGTCGACATGAGCCAGGTGGGCCAGTCGGGCAAGGAGGGCTTCAACGAAGGTGTCGCGGGGGCCAAGGACTCGTTCCACCTCGCTTCAGCCGGTGGTCCCGGGGCCGCGCCCGGCAAGGGTGTGCACATCGAGCACTCGGAGCACGAGCGAGCCGGCACCAACCTGAGTCTGGTCAGCGTCGACGTTCACGGCAAAACCGCGGGCAGGCTGGCCAAGGCCGGGACGCATCATGGACGGACCCGGGGCAAGGACGACATCGCCAACGCCCTTGACCCCGTGATCGACAAGGCGATGAAAGCTCTCGGCAAGGCCAACAAGGCGGTGGGCGACCACCTCGGCGAGGGGCTACCGAAAGCGGTCAGGGAGATATCCGAGGCCCAGAAGAAGATCGATCTGGATATCAAGGACAGGCTCAACAAGGTGCGCCGGGATGACGGAGAGACCGTCCCGCCCCCTGCCAAGGCACGCCGGGAGTCCGCTCACACCAAGGCGGACGCGCTGAAGAGTGCCGGGGACGAGCCGCGCCGCAACAGCATCTCACTGGA
Organism: Streptomyces sp. NPDC037301; assembly: GCF_055602785.1. Taxonomy (NCBI): domain Bacteria; kingdom Bacillati; phylum Actinomycetota; class Actinomycetes; order Kitasatosporales; family Streptomycetaceae; genus Streptomyces; species Streptomyces sp. NPDC037301. Next base: position 355,131 of record NZ_JBVJWD010000004.1, on the reverse strand, counting down.
CAAGAAGACCTGTGAGAACGACCCGGTGGACGTCGCCACCGGCGAGATGACCCTGCCGCAGACGGATGTGGCCCTGCCCGGAGTCCTTCCGCTCGTCCTGCGCCGGACACATCTCTCCGACTACCGCTACGGCCAGTGGTTCGGCCGCAGCTGGGCCTCCACGCTGGACGAACGGATCGAGCTCGACCCGCTCGGCGCGGGTGCGGTGTGGTCACGGGACGACGGTTCGCTCCTCGTCTATCCGCGACTGCCGCTACCCGGGGACGACGACGGTGTCCTGCCCCTTGAAGGTGCCCGGCTTCCTCTGGTGCACGGCGGACACGACAACGGAGAGACCACCTATCTCATCACCGATCCGTACACAGGTCTGGCGCGCTCGTTCCGAGGCAGTCCGTACAACGCGTCGCCGGCCTACTGGCTTGGGGAGGTCGAGGACCGCAACCTCAACCGGATCTCCTTCTCACGCGCTGGTGACGGCAGCCCGACAACGGTCACTCACTCCGGCGGCTACCGGATCGATCTGGCCGTCCAGGACGCACGGGTTCGGGAGATGTCCCTGCGTACGCCTGACGGACCGATCACCATCATGCGCTACGACTACGACCCTCTGGGCAACCTTGACGGAGTCGTCAACTCCTCAGGAATTCCACTTCGTTTCACGTACGACGTGGATGCTCGGATCACGTCCTGGACCGACCGCAACGACTCCACGTTCCGCTATGTGTACGACGACGCGGGCCGGGTGGTCAGCACGATCGGCCCAGACGGCTATCTCTCCTCCACGTTCGCGTACGACACTCACCCGGAGACTGACGACCGCGTCACCCGGTACACGAACTCCCTCGGTGCGACCAAGGTGCACTACTTCAACTCCCGTCTCCAGGCGGTCGCTGAGACCGATGCGCTGGGCGGCGTCACCCGCCACAGTTTCGACCGCTACGACCGGCTACTCTCCCGGACCGATCCGCTCGGCCGCACTACCACCTACACCTACGACGAACGCGGAAACCCGGCACGGGTCGAACACCCTGACGGCAGCTCCGCCGAGATCGAGTACAACGAGCTGAACCAGCTCGCCGCAGTCACCGGACCCGACGGTGCAACGTCGCGGCAGGAGTACGACGACCAGGGCAACCCGACGCTCTTCACCCGGCCGAACGGCACGACGACCCGCCTCACTCATGGCCCAAACGGTCAGCTCACCGGAGTCGACGACTCCCTCGGCGCACTGGACCGGCTGCACTGCGACATGGCCGGCCTGCCGCTGGCGGTCCGCGGTCGGCTCGGCACGGTCACCCGCTACACCCGTGACGCGTTCGGGCGTGCGGTACGGATCACCGACCCACAGGGCCGCACGACCGCACTGGAATGGACCGTCGAGGGCAAGCTCGCCCGGCGGACGGATCCCGACGGCTCGCAGCAGTCGTGGACGTACGACGGCGAGGGCAACTGCCTCGTCCACACCGACGCGGCGGGCGGCGAAACCCGCTTCGAGTACACGCACTTCGACCTGGTCTCCGCCCGCACCACACCGGACGGCGCGCGCCAGGAGTTCACCCACGACACCGAGCTGCGTCTGACCCGTGTCACCAACCCGCAGGGCCTCACTTGGGACTACACCTACGACCCAGCCGGCCACACCAGCGCGGAGACCGACTACGACGGCCGCACACTCAGCTATGTTCACGACTCCTGCGGCCAACTCGTCTCCCGCACCAACGGCCTCGGACAGACCGTCCGCTACGAGCGCGACCTGACAGGCCGCGTCACCGCCAAGGACGCCGACGGCGCGGTCACCCATTTCACCTACGACATCCACGGCCGGCTCGCCTCAGCGACGGGACCCGACACCGAACTGTCGTACGTACGTGACAACTCGGGCAGGGTCCTGAGCGAGATCTGCGACGGTCGCGAACTGACCAACACATACGACGAGACCGGACGGCGCGTCCGCCGTGTCACCCCGTCCGGGGCGGTCAGCACATGGTCATTCCCAGCCGGCCTGCAGGCCGAGCTGAACGCCTCAGGCCATCAGGTCGTCTTCGCCTTCGACGAAACCGGCCGCGAGACAACCCGCCGGATCGGCAACGCACTGACCGTCGAGCACACCTACAACCCGGTAGGCCGCCTGACCGACCAGCACGTCCGCGCACCCGGCGACCGGACCCTCCAGCGCCGCTCGTACACTTACCGCGCCGACGGCCACCTCACCTCGGTCGACGAACTGACCAGCGGACACAAACAGCTGGAGGTGACCGGGCGGGCCGGGTCACGGGCGTCACCGCGGACAACTGGTCGGAACGCTACGCGTACGACGAGTCCGGAAACCAGACCACCGCGACCTGGCCCGGCACGGACGACGCCACCGGACCGCGCGAGTACACCGGCACCCGCATCACCCGTGCGGGGCACGTCCGTTACGAACACGACGCGCAGGGGCGCGTGGTCCTGCGCCAGAAGGCCCGCCTCTCCCGCAAGCCCGACACCTGGCACTACGACTGGGACGCCGAGGACCGCCTGGTCTCCGTCACCACACCGGACGGGACCCGCTGGCGCTACCACTACGACGCCCTCGGCCGCCGCACGACGAAACAGCGCCTGTCGCCGGACGGGGCGTCGGTCGCCGAAGAGGTGACCTTCACCTGGGACGGCGACACCCTCTGCGAACAGACCACCTCCCTCGCGGGATCCCCGGACTCCGTCGCCCTCACCTGGGACCACGACGGGGTGAAGCCGGTCACCCAGGTGGAACGCCGGCTCCTTCACCGGGCGGAGGTCGACCGCCGCTTCTTCGCGATCACCACCGATCTCGTCGGTACACCCCGCGAACTCGTCGACGAACAGGGCGAGGTGGCATGGCACACCCGCGCCACCCTGTGGGGAGCCACCTCGTGGAACCGCCGCGCCGACGCCTACACCCCGCTGCGCTTCCCGGGACAGTACTTCGACCCGGAATCGGGCCTCCACTACAACCGCCACCGCCACTACGACCCCGAATCAGGCCGCTACCTCTCCCCTGACCCGCTCGGCCTGATCCCGGCCCCGAACGCGGTCACCTACGTCGACAACCCCACACGGTGGATCGACCCGCTAGGACTGGCGCAGTGCCCGCATCGTGGCGGGGAGGACCGCCACAGTGTGGTGCTGGGGGTCAACCGTCCTGGTGGGCATTCCAACAACCTCGCCGCGTACCTGCGCGATAATGGAGATCCCGGGGCCCACACATACAATGACAGCAACTACGGTGACGAAGAGCCCGGCGGTCCCGTATGGATGACCAACGTCGCCTCCGCCGTGAATGACCGCGAGACGACACTTTCTATAACCCTGGACGGAATGCCTAATCGGGCCGGAGATTCCGGAAATTGGAATACACCGGAAACCATTATCGAAGCATTCAGAGTAGCCGTAGAGCGTGGTGATAATTTCGGCCTGGGGAACAGAGACCGATGGCCCGACGCAGGTAACGGCACGGCATGGGAGATGAGTGTGGTGGCCCGTGCGGTTCGAGCCTACGAAACCGATGTGGCCGATGGTTACGCCACCCCGGACGGGCGCCCATGGGAAGAAATATCCTGGTACTCGGAAAATGAGCGAATCCACATCGATAAACCAGACATCATGGAATTGAATCCCGAGTACCTCCGACTCAAGAGAGAGCAAGCAAATGGCGGCTGAGACTGATGCCAGCGTCCCCGAATCAGTTGTCAGGGAGTGGCGAAGCGTACTGTCGGAACCATCAGGTGTGATCGATCCGACCCTTTCGCAAGCGGCTTATGCGAATCAAAAATTGCGTTCACTCTTCCCGCTCATCAGTCACGGATCTCTTCAGTTCAGCCGCTGCACGCGGTACCCGTGGTCCCGGGACGTCCCTTCCCTCTTCAGGCGGCGCGACGGGCGCTACTCCGTCATTCGCATGTGGGAGACGGGTGAGTCCGGCCTTCGCGAAGTAGGCGTGGCGGACACAGCATCGGAGGCAGTCGCGCTACTTGCCGCGACCCTGCCCGAAGACTGGGGGCCTGCAACCGAAGGCACGGCTGACGACCTGTGAGCCCAGCCTCCGTACGTCAATATGGGCAGTTCATGACGAGCAATGAGGAAACCCGGAACGGCGCTGAGATTGTGGCTGCGGAGTGGTCTGCTGTGCTGGCTTACGGCCCTGATCGCATCGATCTGGCCGTTCCCTAAACTGCTTACGCCACCCGCCGTTGCGGCAGCTCTACCCCATGGTCGGCCACGGCGTTCTGTACCTGGGCCGGTGCACCCAATGGCCGTGGACCCGGGACGTCGGTACGGCCTATCCCCTGGTCAAAGGTGGTTACCGAGTCCGTCGAGAGTCTGATGACACTCTCCTCGGCGAGGTCGACACCGTCGAAGAGACCTATGAGTTGATCGCCGCCAATCTTCCCGACGGCTGCGGCCCGGCGGTCGACGGCTCCCCGGACGACGTGTGATCGCAGCGCCTCACCACAACCCTCGTGGAGGTCAGCCACTCTCGCTCTCGGCGTCGCTTGAATCCTGGTTCTGGATCACTTTTGGTGCAGGGCTGACGGACGGTCACCGCCGATACTCGCGCCAGCATTCCGCGCATCAACCGGTCCCACTGGACCTCGGTCACCACCAGCTGACGGCGGTATCGCTTCAACTCGCTGGGTCGCCAAGGCCACAACAGCGACGGCCATCGGTGCGCACCGCGGGGGACATCCGCTTCATCCTCGCCGCTCGTGCCCCATCCGTGCCCAGCCGAACAGACAACAGCGGTGAACAACGGCACTGCGAGACCACACCAGGCGAGCCCTCAGAGCGGCGTATTACCAGGTCAGTCCCCCTGTTCCCTTCGGGTGCGCCTTGCCGGCGTGAAAACATGGCTGCGGCGCCTGCCCGCCGATGCCGGTAGCTCGTTGGGACGTTGAGCCCGTAGGTCAGTCTGGTGCCGGGGCCGCAGAGGGGCCACGCACTGTTGCCATCGAGCACTTGCGACGCGAGGTCGCTTGAGTTGAGCGGAAGTCACCGAGGAGGTTCGACTGATGTCGAAGGTGTAGGACCCAGGCCAGTGTGCACGGCCTGTCCCCGCCTCAGCGTGCGTCGCGGGCAACTGCGGGGTGCGAATCCTGAGGTCGAGGCCCAAGGATTCCCGTTCCATCCGGGAATTACAGGCTGGGGAAGAGCGGAAGGGTGAATGCAAATGAATCCTCGATGATGCCTCGTCATGCAAACTCCCGCAGATGGGTAGCGCCAGCGGGTGATAGGGACTGGCCGCTGGAAAGCGGCAGGCGCCGACCGGACAGTGCTCGCCGGTCGGGAGCACACCACCGTCCCCGGGGTTCAGAGGACACCCAACCCGGTCGTATCTCACTCATGCGGAACGCGACAACCCCGATGAGGTCCAGGCAGTGATTGCTTGGTAAGCCGACCGCAAGGAAGGCCCAATACCTCAGCGGGCGCAGGAGGATCCAACAAGCCAATTCCGGTGGCCGAAAGGAAGCAGGAAAACGGATACCGTATCGCCGACAACTCCGTCGGTGGTTTCCGTATAACTGGCCGGATAGGGGCCTGTGCCCCGACCTGAAAGGGTGCTGACGTGGATCTGGTGAGCCTGTGAAGCTCGACTGCCGATGACACCGGAACCGAAGGACAAGTTGGACACCATGACGACACGCGCGACGGGGACGGCGCCGTCCGACCCCGACGTGTCCGGGCCGACTCGGTGAACGGACCGGAGGACGGGACCACCGACTGGGCATCGATCGACTGGCGCCGGGTCGAGGACGACGTACGGCGTCTGCGGCAGCGCATCTTCACGGCATCGCAGGCAGGAGACTTGGCCAAGGTCAGGAATCTGCAGAAGCTGATGCTCCGCTCCCGCGCCAACACGCTCGCGACCAGCGAAGCCGGGTAAGCCGGCCTTTGCGAGTCCGGCGACTGCATCAGCGAGGGTGACTGGCGGGTTCCGCTTCTCTCCGACAAGTCTGACCACCGTCTCCACCACCTCGTGCGGCAACTCCCTGTACAGCCCGCACAGGTACGAATCCGGGTCGATCACTCGCACTCCACGCTCGGCCAAATCACCGGCAGGGAAGTCGGCAAGGTTCCACGTGATCAGCGCGTCGGCACCGGCCGCCACCGCTGCCGCCGAGTGATGCCGGTCGTCGGGGTCATCACCCGGCATTTCATCCACGAGGTGCCCGTATACCGCCGCCTCGATCTCGCAGTCGGGGAAGAAACGCCGGACGGCTTGGGCAACTGCGGCAGCCGACTTCGCCGAACGCGTTCCCTCCCGGACGATGACCCGCTCCCACTCCGCGAGCAGCCGTTCGGACCACACGATCTCGTGGATAGCGTCCTCGGTGAGGGCCAGCATCACGTCCATGACCGAGAACGGAAACAGGACGTTGGTGTCCACAAAGACCCGCGCTGCCACGCTCACCCTCTTCCTTCACTTCGACGGCTACCCGTAACGCCCGGATCAATAGGGCAGATCGACACCCTCCAAGACATCTGCGATCTGGCGCCGCCCCTCTCTGCGGCGCTCACGCTGCCGCTGGAACGCCAGCACGTCCGCAAGGCGGACCACCCGGTGGCTGCTGCCCGGCAGGTTCGTCGAGGGGATGTCGCCGGCATCAAGCAAGCGTGCGACGAACGGCCGAGACAGACCCAGAAGCTCAGCGGTCTCAGCGGGCGACAGCTGCACCTCGGACGCCAAGACCGTCACCGCATGCCCACGGGCAAGCTCACCGGCCGAGGCCAGAAGCAGGCGGACCAGCTCCCCAGGCAGCACGAGTTCGCTGCCATCCCGGGTGCGCACCAACACCTCGACCGCCTCCGGCGCCATCCGAGCAGTCGCCGCGAGCGCGCCCTGGTGCGAGGGATCCGGCTCCACCCTCTCGGCACGGGCAAGAACGCTGGAACGAGCCATGGTCGCCTCCAATCACTGACCCCACCGAACGATTCATCTGAAATAACTGTAACCGGGAGGGTTCGGCGCGGGCAACCCCAATGGAGACGGGTCTGCCGCGTCCCGCCGGAGCGACTTGCCCTGCTCACCGATCTGCGGGCCATCGACCCGTGGAGGCCCTCCGAACGGATACATGAGCAGCACAGGCAAAGCTGACTGCCCCGGGCGCTCGGCGACCACCGGCGGGTGCTGGCGGTGCTGGCGGTGCTGGCGGTGCTGGCGGTGCTGGCGGTGCTGAGATTCTCGGAAGGAAACAGCTGGCCCCGGCCGGCGCCGGGGCGGCGAAAGGCTTGGCGTGCGGGGCCGACAGAACCGGGTAACGTCTTTGTCATGTTCTTCCAGACGCCGATTTACGAGTGAGAGTGTGATGGGCCCCTGCTGACGTCTTTCGACGTCGCCGTGCCCGCCCCCCCCCACCGATAAATCCGTAGATCACTTCACATCATTCCGGGAGAACCCATGACCGTGAGCAAGAACATCAACAACCCCGTGGGCATGGGCGGCGGCCAGCGCAAGAGGCTGTCCCGCGCCGAACGGCAGAATAATGGTCCGCACCGCAACCTCGACCGCAAGGGTGCCGCCGACCGGAAGGCGGAGCTGGTGCGCAAGATGCGCGAGAAGGCAGGCGCAGCCGAGGGCGCAGGACAGACGGGCGACGACACCTCACAGAGCTGACGCACCGCCGCCGCAGGGCGGCACCGCACGGGGCAGGGGCCCGGACCGCGACGCACGGTCCGGGCCCCTGCTGCCTGCCGTACCGGGGCTCTGCGGCCGTACCGGGCGCGGCCAGTCCCGCTCAGCTCTCGGCCCACCACCCGCGTCTCAGCCGACCACCCGGGGGTGGGCGTGCCACTACGTGCCAGTCAGGGCGGTGAACAGCGGTCAGCAGAGGCCCGAACGAAGCCGCTGCGGCACGCCCCCAGGGGCGCGTTTCCCCAGCTCAGAGGTAGGTAAGCCTACGCAGTACCGGGTGCTTCCCAAGCATCAGAGCGCGAGTTCGATTCTCGTCACCCGCTCCATGCATTTCATGCGAAAGCCCCAGGTCAGCAACCTGGGGCTTTCCTGTTGCCCAGAACCTGCAGGAGCACCTGAGGCGGTACGGGGGCGGCGGCGGAGCCGTTACGGAAGGCCATCGCCGACTTCGCCGCATCCGTGGCCTGAGGATCCCCGTCGACCGGGCTCAGCTGCGCGGACGGCCGGTCCGGGTCAGCTCTGTCGTTTGAGTTCGCGCACGGCCGCGGGCAGCGCGAGACACAGGGCGAAGGAGGTCGCGAAGCCGCCTCCCCCTGCCAGAACGACATCGGTGCTGCCAACGCCTGACCGGAGTACCAACAGGCTCACGACGAGGCCGACCACCATGGAGCAGGCAACGTACAGCGCCAGCCACAGCTGCCACGTACGTCCGGAACGGGCTGTCGATTCGGGCATGGACTCAATCCTTTCGAGGATCACGGGCGAGAAGGAGGAAGGACGGGTAGGGGAGATCAGCGGTGGCAGGACGTCACAGCGGCTCGGCCGAACCATGCAGCAGGTGTTCGGCGAGTTCGGCCCGCAGCCGACCAAGTGCCGAGACGTACGAGGCGTACGCATCGGCGCGTCGGCCGAGCTCACCGAGAAGATCCACGCTCCGCCGCTGCTGCCCGATCGGCGGAAAGCGCACGGGAAGGTGGCCCAGAGCCACAGAGCTCAGCGAGGGGGCTGCCGTGGCCGCGGCGCGGTGGGACATCCACTCGCGCGCGTACCGGAGGCCCAGGTAGGCGTGGAGGTACAGGGGGTCGATCTCGGCATTCGGGCATACGCGCAGACGCATCACGTTCGAGCTGAGCAGCCATCCGGCCTGCGGGCCGGAGACCAGCGCGGGTTGTTGCTGCGCCCCCGTACGCACGCAGACGATGTCGTTCGGGAGCAACTCGAACTTCTTGAAGCGCTCGGCCGTCTGCCACGGCACGCGGTTCTGTGGTTCCTCCGCGATCTTCCCTCCGACGAGATCCTGCGGGAAGACAAGAGGAATACCGGCGTCCGCCGTGCGTGCCTCCGCTGGAAGGCGGGTGTATGACGGACCGGGCCGGATCTCGCACAGGTCCTTGAGAACTGCCTCGTTCCAGCCGCCGGGTCCCGAGCCCGTGCGGTAGCCGTTGCCCGTTTCCACCCATCGCTGCTCCAGCAGGCGGAGCACGTCCGTATGCCCTGCCGCCTCCTCACCGGCTTCGCGCAGCTGGGCCGCAACGGGAGCAGCGCCGTAATTTCCGCCCCCCAAGTAATCGGCGGGGCGCAGCGAACACTCCTCGTCGGCGATGACCGCGCGGGCCACGACGACAGCCGACAAGCCCCGGTCGGCAGCGTGCGCCGCGTACTCCTCACCGTCCGGGCACTGCTCTCCGTCGAGCCATGGGCGGACCACGGCCGTGATCACATCGCGATCTGCGTCGCGCAGCACTCGTCGGCGCCGGACCTTTGTCCCCAGCTCCTGGGCATCGACGAACAAGACGTCTTCTCTCACCGGATGCTCCACACGTCGCAGCAACCACAGGGAAACCGGCACGGGCGTCGCGGAGAACAGATGGGACGGCAGCGTGATGACGCACTCCACAGCCCCACTGCGGACAAGGGCGCGGCGAATCTCGCGCTCGGCAACGTTCACCGAGTTGCCTGCCTTCACCGGCATGACCACCACGGCTCGGCCGCCGAGTACCAACGCACCGAGGACGTACTGCACCCAGGCGAAATTGTCATTGCCCTGTGGTGGTGGTCCGTACGGCCAGTTCCCCGTCCGGCGCCCGGGGCCGGGTGCGTCGCTCATGTTGAACGGAGGGTTCGTCAGCACCACGTCGGCGCCGTGTTCGCCGTTCGGTGGCCATCGGTCGGACCGGGTGCTGGTCAGTTTCGGTCGTACGCCGAGGTGGAGAAGGTACAGACTCGCGACCGCTTGCAGCCGGCTGTCGAGGGTCTCGCCGTACACGGTCCCCCGCGCGCCTCCGATGTGCCGGTACGCAGCCGCCAGCATCTCTCCGCCCCTCGTGTAAGGGTCCAGCACTGTGGCCTTCTGTCCTGGAGTCAGTACGAGTGCCGCGGACAGCGAGGCCAGGCCCACCGGGCTGCAGAACTCCGAGCTCTGCAGCCCTTCCCGGGCGCTGAACGACTCCCACACGAGCTGGAACGCGCCAACGCCTGTGCCTGCCGCCGTCCGTACTGCCGTGGTGAGGTCGTCCCAGCTCCGCGGTTCCAGTTGCAGCAAGCTGCTGCGCATGTCGGTGCGGTCGCCGTTCCGGCGCAGCGTGTCCTGGGCCATGTCGCCGAGGCAACGGAGCAGCGATTGCACGTCCCTGGCCCCTTGACCTGCCGACATGGCGTCCTCGATCCGGCGCCACTGCTCCGGTTCCGCATGTCGTACGTACATCACGATGAGACAGAGATTCACGAAGTCCGCCATCGTCGCCGGGCCTCGGACCCGGTCCGCGAGTCGGCCCATCAGCTGATCGACGGCCTTCTTGTCCTCGGTCCCGATGCGCTGAGCTCCGCTCCCCACGGCTTTCGGTTCCGCGGACGGTCGGTCACCGCTGGTCCGGCGGAATCGGTCGGCGTAGGTGGTTCCCGCCTGCTCCCCGTCGAGCAACTGTGATTGAGGAATGGTGCGGTTCATCAGCCACCGCGTGATTTCGGCCTCGTGGAAGAGCTCCGTATCGCCGGAGCGCACAGGGGTGGGAAAGTCTTTGTGCCGCCGGGCCCAGTTCGACACCGCCGGGCGCCTCACGCCCGCGCGCTCCGCGATCTGGGTTCGGGTGACAAGACCGGTTTGTTCATCGTGTGCCAACTGCATGGTGTCTCCCGACGGTTGGGCCGGTTGGGTTTCCGATGTGAGGACCGTACGAGGAAGAAGACACACGAGCCAAGCGCGCATTCACAGTGCTCACTCTGTCTGCCCTGACTGAGTGGCAGGCAACCCACCCCGCCACGACCACGGCAGAGACGAAAAAGCACGTGAATACGGGCCCAACAACGTTCCTGCGACCGGAGCCTCCATCCAGGCTCATCGATTACATGGGTTAACAGAATTCTCGGGTCGGCCTCCTCACACGTCAGTTGCGTGCAGGGTTACCGAGGAGGGCTACAGCTACTTCGGTATCGAGCAGGACACCTTCGAGGCCACTTTCGATGGCCGGGTACAGGTGATTCCTCCGTACCGCGCATCGCGGTAGCGAGAGGTGGAGACGGCTGCGTGGCTGGTTCCTTCTTGTTCCGTATACCCCTCGGGGCGCAGGGTGTTGAAGGCATCGGCGGTAACTCAGCACTGCCGGGGGCCGACAGGGAGTCAGGGGAGATTCTTGTGACAACACGCCGCAATCGCGCAGGGGGGCCAGGCGCCCGGATCTCAGCGCGGGCGACGCTCGCAGGTCTGGTCGGTGCGGTGGCCGGTATCGTCGCGCACTCCATCAGCCAGACCGGTGGCCAGACGCTCTCGATCTGCGTCGGCGGTCTGGTGGGCATCGCGCTGGTGCTGGGGGCCGAGTTCTACCGCCGGTCCCCGAGCGCGAAGCGGAACTCGTCCGCGCGCTGCGCGCGGAGGGGAAACGGGTCGCGGTCGTCGGGGGACGGCGTCAACGAAGCGGCGGCGCTCGCCGGGGCCGACCTCAGCACCGCGATAGGCACCGGCACCGTTGTCGCCATCGGCGCCGCCGACGTCACCCTCGTCCGCGACGATATCGAAGCCCTCGCCCGCCGCACCCTCGCCACCATCCGCGGCAACCTGTTGTGGGCCTTCGGCTACAACGTCGTGATCACCCCACTCGCCGTGGTGGGCCTGCTCAACCCGATGCTCGCCGCCGACGTGGTGGGGTTCCTGGCGGGCCCGCAGGGCCGGTGGGTGACCGGTCAGACCATCGACGTCTCGGGCGGTACCTACCTCGGGCCCCTGGCCACCGCGTGATCTAATCGCCGGGATGCGGTTCGGAATCCTCGGAGAGACTCGGGCGTGGCACGACGACGGCACCGAGGTGCCGTTGGGCGGCCCCGCACGGCGGGCCCTGCTGGCGCTGCTCCTGGTCCGCCCCGGCGCGGTCGTGTCGGCGGAGCGCCTCGCCGAGGAGATCGAGCCGGGCGGCACGGTGTCCGCGCACGCGGTGCAGTCCCAGGTCTCGCGGCTGCGTGCGGTGCTGCCCGCCGGGGCCACGATCGAACGGGTCGGCGCCGGTTACCGGATACTGCTCGAAGCGGGCGCCGCCAGAGACGCTGGAGGTGGCGGAGAAGCCGGAGGCGGCCGAGGTGCTGGGGACGGCGAACTGGCCGTGGACGCCGTCCGGTTCGAACGGCTGGCCGACGAGGGGCGTGCGGCCCTACGAGACGGCGACACGGTACGGGCGGCCTCGGTGCTGCGGCAGGCGCTCGGCCTGTGGCGGGGGACCGCACTGGCCGGGCTCCCCGACAGCGAGTCGGCCCGCTTGGCCGCGGCGCGTCTGGAGGAGCTCCGGCTCGCCGCCGTGGCGGACCGGATCGAGGCCGAGCTGCGCTCCGGCGAGCCCCGTGCCGTCGTGCCGGAGCTGCGCGAGCTGGTCGGCGCGCATCCTCTGAGCGAACGGCTGGCCGCCCTGCTGATCCGCGCCCTGTTCGCCCAGGGCCGCCAGGCCGAGGCGCTGGTGGTCTACGAGGAGACCCGACGCCACCTGGCCGACGAACTCGGCGCCGACCCCTCGATTGAACTCAGTGCGTTGCACCGCGAGTTGATGGACGCGGGTACCGCGCCCACGCCTGCCGCACCGCCGTCACCCCTCACCTCCTTCGTCGGCCGCGGCACGGAGACCTCCGAGGTCGCCACCCTGTTGCGGACGGCCCGCCTGGTGTGTCTCACCGGCCCCGGTGGCGTCGGCAAGACCCGGCTCTCGGCCGAGGTCGCGCGCGGGGCCGCGGCCATCGGCGACGACGTGTGCTTCGTGGAACTGGCCGCGCTGCGCGACGGATCCGGCGCGGCACGGGTGCTGCTGAGCGCGCTCGGGCTGCGCGAGAACGGCCTCCAGATGGCGGGCGAGCCACAGACACCGCTCGACCGCCTGATCACGGCCCTGTCGGACCGCCCGCTGCTGATCGTCCTGGACAACTGCGAGCACGTCGTGGACGAGGCCGCCGCCCTGGCGGCGCGGCTGCTGACGGCCTGTCCGCGGCTGCGGATCCTGGCCACCAGCCGGGAGCCGCTCGGGGTCATCGGCGAGCACGTGTGGCAGGTCCGCCCGCTGGACGAGGGCGCGGCCGTACGGCTCTTCGAGGACCGGGCCCGTGCCGTACGCCGGGGGCCCGCGCCCGACCCCGTTGCCGTACAGCGGATCTGCGCCGCCCTCGACAGACTGCCGCTGGCGATCGAACTCGTGGCGGCACGGCTGCGCACCCTGGAGTTCGCCGAACTGGCCGGGCGCCTGGACGACCTGCTCGCCGTCACAGCCCGCGGCAGCCGCGGCGCCGACGCGCGGCACCGTACGCTGCGTTCCGCGGTCGCCTGGAGCTGGGAGCTGCTCTCGGAGGACGAACAGCGCGCGGCGCGCCGCTTCGCCGTCTTCGCGGGCGGCGCGACCGCGCGGTCCGCGCGCGAGGTGTGCGGCATGGACGGCGACACCCTGGAGTCGCTGGTCGACAAGTCGATACTGGAGGCCGTCGGCGGCGGGCGCCATCGCATGCTGGAGACGGTCCGCGCGTACGCCGCCGAGCGCCTGCACGAGTCCGGAGAGGAAAAGCGGATCGGACGGCTGCACGCCGCACACGTCCTGGACCTCCTCGGCAACGCGGGTCAACACCTGCTGCGGGCCTCCCAGTTGGAATGGCTGCCACGCGCGGCGGCCGAGGACGGCAATCTCGCCGCGGCGCTCCGCCGGGCGCTCGGCGCGCACGACCACGGCACCGCCCTGCGCCTGCTCGCCTCGGCCGCGACGTCCCTGTGGATCCGCGGCGTGTCCGCCACGGCCGCCGCGCACGCGGCGGCCCTGCTCGAAGCGGTGGGGGAGGAGTACGGGGAAAGGGCTGCCGACGCGTCCCCGGACGCGTGGGGCGAGGAGTACGCGGTGTGCGTACTGCTCGCCGCCGCCACCTCCGCCGGACAGCCGGCCTGGCGCCGCCACCGCGCAGCGGCGCAGCGGGCGTTGGAGGTCGCGTGGCCCGGCGACCGGGCCGGCCGCTACCCGGCCGCCCTTCTGCTCTGGATGATGCGGAACGCCGGAGAGGCCGACCCCGGGGCGGCATTCACGCTCGTGGCGGCCCAGCGCACGTGCCCCGACCCGTGGGGGCGGGCCGCCGCCGCGTACGTGTCCGGGTACGGGCCGCTGAGCGACGGCGACACCGAGCGCGCCGCGCACGACTTCCGTACCGCCGCCGACGGCTTCGGCGCCCTCGGCGACCGCTGGGGCTCGGCACTGGCCCTGGACGCCCTCGCCGGTCTCGCCGGGGCACGCGGAGACCGTGCGGAGGCGGTGGCGCTGACCGACCGCGCCCTCGCCCTCACCGGCGAGTTGGGCGCCCTTGAGGACTCCGCCGACCTCCTGGTCAACCGGGGCGACCAGCACGTCGGCCGCGACCCGGGCCAGGCGCGTGCCGACTACACCGAAGCCGCCGCCCTCGCCCGCGCCGGCGGTAGTTCCGCCGGCCTCGGGGCGGCGCTGCGCGGGCTCGGCGACATCGCGCTCCTCGACGGCGACCTGGACGAGGCGCGACGGCTCTTCACCGAGGCGCTCGAACGGATCGACCCGCACTGGGTCAAGAGCCTGGGCAACCGGGTGTGCGCCCTGGCCGGCCTCGGCCGGGTCGCCGAGGCCCGCGGCGACCACGCCGCGGCCCGCGACCACTACCGCCAGGCCGCCGCATCCGTTTCCGGCCTTGGCCCCCGCCTCCCGGACAGGCTCCGCCTGATGGGCCTGCAGGAAGCCGCCGTCGAGGCGGTCATGCGCGCGGGGTGAGCGGGGTCGGTGAGCGGTGTGCGAGCCCCCGGTGAGCGCACCCGGACAAGCTCTTCCCCGTGACGAACACGCGGACGACCACGAAGCAGTTCACCAGCACCAGCACCCACACCGGAAAACTCTCGGTCCTCATCTCCGGCGCCTCCGTCGCCGGCCCGGCGCTCGCCCACTGGCTCCACCGCCACGGCTTCGAGGCGACGATCATGGAACGCGCCCCGGCGCTGCGCGACGGCGGCTACGCCGTCGACTTCCGCGGCCACGCCCACCTGTCGGTGCTGCGCCGCATGGGCATCCTGGACACCGTCCAGCGCGCTCGTACGGGCATGGGCTCCATGTCGTACGTCAACACCACGGGCAAGTCCGTCGCGAAGCTGCCCGCCGACCTGTTCGCCGGGGACGTCGAGATCCTCCGCGGTGACCTGGCAAGCATCCTGTACGACGAGACGAGCCCGTACACCGAGTACCTCTTCGACGACTCCATCACCTCGCTCACCGAGGACGCAAGCGGTGTCGCCGTCACCTTCGAGCGCCACGCCCCCCGCCGCTTCGACCTGGTGATCGGTGCCGACGGACTGCATTCCACCACCCGCCGGCTGGCCTTCGGACCGGAGGAGGACTTCGTCAAGCACCTCGGTGTGTACTGCGCCGTCTTCACCACCGCCAACCACCTGGGACTCGACCACACCGGCCACGCCTACCGCACCGCGAACCGGATGGTGGCGATGTACAGCGCCCGCGACAACACCGAGGCCAAGGCCGTGTTCTACTTCGGCTCCCCGGCCCTGGACCTGGACCGCCACGACGTGACCCGCCAACAAACCCTTCTGGCGGAGCAGTTCGCCGGAACCGGCTGGCAGAGCGACCGGCTGCTGCACGACATGCGTCACGCGCCCGACTTCTACTTCGACTCCGTCAGCCAGGTGCGCATGGACCGCTGGTCGCGCGGCCGGGTCGCGCTGCTCGGTGACGCCGCGTACTGCCCGTCCTCGCTGTCCGGCATGGGCTCGGGTCTCGCCCTGGTCGGCGCCTACGTCCTCGCCGGCGAACTCGCCGCCGCCCGCGGTGATTACACGGTCGCCTTCGCCCGCTACGAGCGCGAGATGCGGGCGTACGCGGAAGGCTGCCAGAAGATGGGCGACGGTGTCGCCGGCCTCACGGTCCCCAGCAGCCGCTTCGCTGCCACGGCCCTCAACCGCTACTACAAGGTCATGCCCTACCTCCCCGGCAAGAACATGGCGGCCAAGATCGCCCGCCGGGCCGCCGAGAACATCACCCTGCGCGACTACCCGTCGGCGTGACCCGCATGCCGACGTCCCCGCACTCAGCCACTCGCTCCATCCGACCAGGCCCGACCGAGGTCCTTCCCGCGCCACGACGCGCCGCTCGGCGGACCCGCGGGACGCGGGAGTTCTCCCGCCTGCTGGTTGTACCGAGGGCCGCGTCCCGCCGTGCGGGGCGCGACCCTCGATGTCCGCGACTACGACGCCCAGCCGCCATGGGGCACGGTGATGAGTTCCATGGCGTGGCCTGCCGGGTCCATGAAGCAGGCCCCGCGACCACGGCCGCGGCCACCCCGGCACGGCGGCGAGTTGGTCGTCGGACAGCCGGACATCTGGGCACCCCGGACACCGGGACCGTCACCGACACGCGCCTCCACGGGAGTGGCCGCCCGAAACCGCCTGCGCAGAGTGCGCTCCCTCGACTGAAGGCGAGCTCGGGCGGGGTCGTCGTCGGCATGGGTCATGCGCCTGAGGGTGCGACGGCCTGTCACCTCCGGCTCACGACTGTCGGATGGTCCTCACTTGACGGTGGTGTCACCCAGGGTCTCCAGCACCTGCCGGAGGCCCTCGGCGGTCTTCTCGACCAGGTCGCGGTCCACATCGGCGAGCAGCCGTGCGTAGTTCGCCAGATGGTCGGCGAAGGCGGCCCGGGTGACCTCGTGTCCGTGTCCGGTGAGGCGGATCTTGATGGTGCGCCGGTCGCCGCCTTCGCGCACCCGCTCGACCAGGCCCTTGGCCTCCATCTTGTCGATGCGGTTGGTGATCGCGCCGGAGGTCACCATGGACGCCTTGAGGAAGGATCCGGCGGTGAGGGCGTAGGGCGGACCTGAGCGCTGCAGTGTGGTGAGTACGTCGAACTCGCCGTGCTCCACTCCGTGCGCGGCGGCCGTGGCCTTGGCGGACTTGTCGACCACCCGGGCCAGCCGCTGGATCCGCCCGAAGAGCTCCACTGGCCAGAGATCCTCCACCACGTCGGGGCGCTCCTTGGCCCACTGACCGATGATCGCGTCCACGGCATCGCTCATCGCCACATTCCTCTCAATGGACACCTTCTCAACGTTAAGAGACTTGACGTTGAAGGAGTCAGGCTGCTTTTATCTCAACGTTGAGATTATCAAGACTGAACGACAGGAGCGCTCGATGTCCTCGCTCACCCTCCATCCCGCCGCCCAGGACCTCCTCTTCCGTGAGGCCCGTACCGCCCACACCTTCACCAGCGAGCCGGTGACCGAGGAGCAGGTCCAGGCGATCTACGACCTGGTGAAGTACGCCCCCACCGCCTACAACCAGTCGCCGCTACGGATCGCCCTGGTCCGCTCGGCCGAGGCCCGCGAGCGGCTCGCGCAGCACATGGACGAGGGCAATCGGCCGAAGACCTCGGCCGCGCCGCTGGTCGCGATCCTCGCCGCCGACAACGAGTTCCACGAGGAACTCCCCGCGCTGCTCCCGCACTTTCCGCAGGCCAAGGACGTCGTCTTCGCCGACCGCCCGGTCCGCGAGGAGTCCGCCCTGCTCAACGCGACGCTCCAGGCGGCGTACTTCATCCTCGGCGTGCGCGCGGCGGGGCTGGCCGCGGGGCCGATGACCGGGTTCGACTTCCCGGGTGTCCAGAAGGAGTTCCTGGACGACGACCACACGCCGCTGATGGTCG
Organism: Streptomyces sp. NPDC037301; assembly: GCF_055602785.1. NCBI lineage: Bacteria > Bacillati > Actinomycetota > Actinomycetes > Kitasatosporales > Streptomycetaceae > Streptomyces > Streptomyces sp. NPDC037301. The sequence goes on along the minus strand of NZ_JBVJWD010000004.1, from coordinate 337,317 downwards.
TGAACATCGGCCGCCCCGGCGCGGACGCCTGGCACGCGCGCTCACCGCGGCTCGCCTACGACGAGGTCGTCACCACGGTCTGAGCGACCTGCTCCACCGAACCTCCCTGGCTGCTCGGACCACCGGAGCCTCGGACCGTCGGAGCCTCGGACCGTCCCGACCGCCTCGGCGCATTCGCGAACCGTCCGCGCCAACCGCCTCACCTTCCGGAGCCCGCCATGCCGCTGCTCGACCGAACCCACCCCCGCCCCACCGCGCAGACACCGGCCCCCGCTGCCGCGCGGGAATCGCGCCATGTCCCCATCGCATGGCTGGCGTTGCTGGCCACGCCGCTCGCCGCGAGCGCCAACAGCCCGGTCCTGATCCTCCCCGACATGGCCGACTCGCTCGGCATCCGTACGGCCACGGCGACCTGGCTCGTCACGGCGTTCGCCTGGGCCATCGCCGTCGGCACCCCGCTGATGGCGGGCCTGCAGCGTCGCCGCGGGCTGGGCAGCACACTCCGGCTGAGCACGGCCCTGATCGTGGCCGGCACCGCGGTCGTCGCCGTGGCGCCTTGGCTGCCGCTGGCCATGACGGGCCGGGCAGCCCAGGCGATGGGCGGCGCGGGCCTGGTCACAGCGGCGATGAGCCTGGCGGGCTCGGTCCGCAGGATGGGCGTGATCACAGCAGGCTTCGGGACGCTGGGCGCGGTCGGGCCGCTGCTCGGCTCGGCGATCGCGAGCACGGCCTCCTGGCGAGCGTCCCTCGCCGTCGGGGCGGTCGCACTCCTCGCCCTGCCGGCCGTCATGCGCCACGCCGACCTGTCCGCACCGCAGCAGAGCTCCCCCTTCGACGGCCGGGGCGCCGCCCTGCTGGCCCTGATGGCGACGGCCCTGGTACTCATCCCGCGCTACCCGCTCCCAGCTGTGACCGCCTCGTTGGTGATGGCCGCGCTGCTGGCCCTGCACATCCGGTCCAACCCCACAGGCTTCGTCCCGGCATCGCTGCTGCGCACCAGGGCGTTCGTTCTCTCCGCCGCGCTCGCCTGCACCTTCGCGACCTCGTACTTCACGCTGCTGTTCACCGTCCCGCAGCTGCTGCGGGACCGTACCGGCTGGTCGACCTCCACGATCGGCACCGGCCAGTCGGTCGCTCTCCTCGCAGGGTCGGCGCTCTCCATGGTGCTGGCCGCCGCCTCGGCCCGGATGAGCCGCCCGCGGGTCCTGACGATCCTGCTCACGGCCGGAGCCCTGGCTCCGCTCACCGCAGTACTGACCCCCTGGGCGCCACTGCTCCTGCCGGTCGCGACGCTGGCCGTCTTCACGACGAGTGCGGGCCAGGCGATTCTCGCGGTGTTCGCCACCCAGGCCGCGCCGACCGCCCAGCGCCCCACGGCGATCGGCCTGTTCAACCTCTGCTACCAGCTCGGCGGCGCCTTCGGCCCAGCGATCGCGGCCCTGATCACCATGGGCGACTGAATCGCCCTGCCCCGGTCTCCAGCGCAACGCCGGAGACGACCTGTACGACGGCCATCCACAATCCGAGGATCATGATCATGAACAAGGAGACACCCACCATGTCCGCGTCCAAGACTCCGCCGGCGGCGCTACTGACCCGCCACGCAGATGCCGAGACCTGTGCCGACCCGAGCAGTGTGATGACTCTTCTGGCCGACTCGGACGGCACGGCAGGCGGCATCACGAGCTACCGGTCCACCTTCGCCGAAGGCGCGACAGGGGCACCGGCCCACTTCCACACCAGGGCAACGGAACTGTTCTTCGTGATCAGCGGAGCTCTGCAGGTTCTGGTGGGCGAGGAAGTCACCGTCCTCGAGGAAGGCGACTTCCTCGCGGTGCCTCCCCACACCCCGCACGCCTTCGCGGCTGCCCCGGGCTGTGAAGCGGATGTCCTCTTCGTCTTCACCCCCGGCGTGGGCAGGTTCGACTACCTGCGCCTGCTCGGCCGGGTGATGCGTGGCGAAGCGGACCCGAAGGAGATCGCCGAGTCCTCGGAGCGTTTTGACAACCACTACGTCGACAGCGCTGTCTGGCGCGCGGCGCTGGAGCGTTCCGCGTGATCGGCTCCACGACCCCGATCCGGGTGGCCCGGCCCTCGCGGGACCTCGTCGCCGCGGAACGCTTCTACAGGGACGGCCTGGGCCTGACCGTCCTGTGGCAGACGACCGAGCGTGTGCCGGGCGAGCACGACCTGCTGATGCTCGGCCCTACCGGCGGCACCTGGCATTTCGAGCTCACGCATGACCCGGACCACCCACTGGAGCCGACCCCAACGGTGGACGACCTGTTCGTGGTCTACCTCGGCAAGCCGGTGGACGAAGCCCTGATCGACCACCTCGCGGCGGCCGGCGGTACCCGGGTCCCGGCACACAACCCGTACTGGGACGAGCATGGAGTGACGATCGCCGACCCGGACGGCTACCGCCTCGTGCTGTGCTCACGCACCTGGGCACAACAAGCGTCCGACATCTCATGAGCGGAGCCATAGCCGGATCGAGGCGGCGGACGTCACAGCGAGGCCAGCGGGAACCGGGCGCGATGCCGCCGATCCTTGACGCCATGGAGCACTCTCATGGATCGAACCAAGTCGAAGGAGCGGGGAGCCACGGAAATGGGTGGTGCCTGATCCGTGAGGCACACAGGCACCTGGCGCCAGGGTTTCCTCGCTCAGGACAGGCGCCGCACGGAGTCGTCGGCCGTGCCACAACGTGCCAGCAGAGGCGGTGAACAGCGGTCGGCAAAGGAGTCGGCGCAGCACTTCGACCGGCCCTTTTCCGGGCCGTTTTCGCAGGTCAGCGACCATACTCACCCCCAAGTACCGAGTGATTCCCAAGCTCAGAGCGCGAGTTCGATTCTCGTCACCCGCTCCATGGAAAAGCTCCAGGCCAACGGCCCGGGGCTTTTCTGTTGGCAGCTTCGCCCCGGGCGGGGTGGCGCCGGTGGGGCCCGTCTCCTGCTCGCAGGAGTGTTGTATGCGGATCAAGCAGCTCGCTGTCGGCTCTTCCTGGATAGATCGACGTATGACATCACGGCCCGGTCTTTCCGATCTCCGTCGTGCGAAGTTCGCCCGGCGCCTACCCACAGCGCTCTCCGAGCTTGCCGGCCCCGAACACGGCGCAGTGAGTCTGCCGCTCCACCTTGCATGGTCGGGGCTGACCACGTTCGACCTCGACCGTCCGCGGCTGCGGATGAGTTACTACCGCATCGTCCTGGCCGAGGGCCAGCACGACGACCTGGTCCAATACCTCAACCGGGACCTTCTCTTCGGCCTGTGGCCCACACTGCGCACACTGGTCAGCCGTGATGTCCGTGAGGTCTGGGAGAGCGCCTTCGGCGAGCTGGCTCACAGCATCCAGGCCGCTGCGTGAATCTCACGGACCTGCACCGCCGCTTGCTTGCAGACGTGCTCGCTGTGGGCGGCACTGACCCCCTCGCGCTCACCGGCGGCTATGCGGTCCAGGCACACGGCTTCCGGCACCCCGCACCGGATCCGCACCTGGATGGCGCACCCTTGGCCTCGGCTCGGGCAGCGAACGGCGGCAGCCTCCAGCGGGCCACCGGACCAGGGGGCGTCCTCGCAGTCACTCACGGAGGGTGCGGGCTGTCATACGCCCCCACCTCGAAGGCGAGAACCACGGCGTCACGACGTCAACGCCTTCACGCCGCGGCTGCCCGCCTGTCAGCGCCCGCCGGCCCCGAAAGGTCTTGGTAACGCTGCCCGGGAATGCGATCCTGTTCGCATCTGCATTCAGTGAACGCAGTTATGTACGGGGGGACTTCACGCTGTGGCCGTAACTGTGCCCGATTGGGCCGACACCCTGCTTGACGTCATCGGCGTCAATTGGCCGAACGTCGATGAAGACGCGTACCGAGACATGGCCGACGCCCTCCGGGAGTTCGCCGAGGACGTAGAAGACGACGGTCACCTTGCCAACCAGCACGTGCAACGTTTGCTGTCATCCGGCCACGGCGAAGCCCTCGATGCGCTCAGCGGCCACTGGGGCAAGGTCAAGAACAAGCATGTTCAGGACCTGGCCGGCGGCGCTCGCACGATCGCCGGTGCCCTGGACAACGCAGCCACGGCGATCGAGGCCATGAAGTACGCGGCACTTGTCCATCTGGGCGTGCTGGCCGGCAAGGCGGGCATCTCCATGGCCCTGATACCGGTGACCGGCGGGCTGTCCATGCTCATCGGCGGAGCAGCGATCGCGGTCGCCCAGCAGGCCATCCGCCGGGTCATCAAGGAGTGCTTGGAGGAGGTAGTCAGTTACATCGTCTCCGCTCTGACCGAACCGGCCGTCGCCGCGCTGGAGAGCATGGCCGCGGATCTGGCGATACAGGTCGGCGCCAGCATGCTCGGTCTGCAGGACGGCGTCGACATGAACCAGGTCGGCCAGTCGGGCAAGGAGGGCTTCAACGAAGGCGTGGCGGGGGCCAAGGAGTCCTTCCAGCTCGCTTCGGCCAACGGCCCCGGGGCCGCACCCGGCAAGGGCGTGCACATCGAGCACTCGGAGCACGACCGAGCCGGCACCAGCCTGAAACTGGTCAGCGTCGACGTTCACGGCAAAACCGCGGGCAGGCTGGCCAAGGCCGGGACGCACCATGGTCGAACCCGAGGCAAGGACGATATCGCCGGCGCCCTGGACCCCGTGATCGACAAGGCGATGAAAGCCCTCGGCAAAGCCAACAAGGCGATGGGAAACCACCTCGGTGAGGAGCTGCCGAAGGCGGTCAAGGAGATATCCGAGGCTCAGAAGAAGATTGATCTGGATATCAAGGACGGGTTTTCCAAGGTGCGCAAGGGCGACGGAGAAACCGTCCCGCGCCCTGGAGCGCGTCAGGACTCCGCTCGCACCAAGGCGGATGCTCTGAAGGGCGCCAAGGACGAGCCGCGCCGTAACAGCATCTCACTGGACAAGAAGACCTGTGAGAACGACCCGGTGGACGTCGCCACCGGTGAGATGACCCTGCCGCAGACCGATGTGGCCCTGCCCGGAGTCCTTCCTCTCGTCCTCCGCCGGACACATCTCTCCGACTACCGCTACGGCCAGTGGTTCGGCCGCAGCTGGGCATCCACGCTGGACGAACGGATCGAGCTCGACCCACTCGGCGTCGGCGCGGTGTGGTCACGGGAGGACGGTTCACTCCTCATCTATCCGCGACTGCCGCTGCCCGGAGACGACGATGGCGTCCTGCCCCTTGAGGGTGCTCGTCTTCCTCTGGTGTACGGCGGACAGGACAACGGAGAGACCACCTACCTCGTCACCGACCCGTACACGGGCCTGACACGCTCATTCCGTGGCGGCCCGTACAACACGTCGCCGGCCTACTGGCTCAGAGAGATCGAGGACCGCAACCTCAACCGGATCTCCTTCGCCCGCCTCGGCGACGGCAGTCCGACAACGGTCGCCCACTCCGGCGGCTACCGGATCAATCTGGCCGTCGAAGACGCCCGGATACGCGAGATGTCCCTGCGTACGCCGGACGGTCCGGTCACCGTCATGCGCTACGACTACGACCCTCTGGGCAACCTCGACGGCGTCGTCAACTCCTCGGGACTGCCGCTGCGTTTCACGTACGACGCGGACGCCCGGATCACGTCCTGGACCGACCGCAACGACTCCACGTTCCGCTACGTGTACGACGACGCCGGCCGGGTGGTCCGCACGATCGGCCCGGACGGCTACCTGTCCTCCACGTTCGCGTACGACACCCACCCGGAGACGGGCGACCGCGTCACCCGGTACACGAACTCCCTCGGCGCGACCAAGGTTCACCACTTCAACGACCGGCTCCAGGCGGTCGCGGAGACCGATCCGCTGGGCGGCGTCACCCGACGCACCTTCGACCGCTACGACCGGCCCCTCTCCCGGACCGACCCGCTCGGCCGAACCACCACGTACACCTACGACGATCACGGAAACCTCACCCGGATCGAGCACCCCGACGGCAGCTCCGCCGAGATCGAGTACAACGAGCTGAACCAGCTCGCCGCCGTCACCGGCCCCGACGGCGCAACATCGCGGCAGGAGTACGACGACCGAGGCAACCCGACACTCTTCACCCGGCCGAACGGTACGACGACCCGCCTCACCCATGGTCCGGAGGGCCAGCTCACCGGTGTCGACGACTCCCTCGGCGCGCTGGACCGGCTGCGCTGCGACACGGCCGGTCTGCCGCTGGCGGTCCGCGGGCCGCTCGGCACGGTCACCCGCTACGTCCGCGACGCGTTCGGGCGTGCGGTGAGGATCACCGACCCGCAGGGCCGCACAACCGAGTTGGAATGGACCGTCGAGGGCAAACTCGCCCGGCGGACGGACCCCGACGGCTCGCAGCAGTCGTGGACGTACGACGGCGAGGGCAACTGCCTCGTCCACACCGACGCGGCGGGCGGCGAAACCCGCTTCGAGTACAAGCACTTCGACCTGGTCTCCGCCCGCACCACACCGGACGGCGCGCGCCAGGAGTTCACCCACGACACCGAGCTGCGTCTGACCCGTGTCACCAACCCGCAGGGCCTCACTTGGGACTACACCTACGACGCAGCCGGCCGCACCAGCGCGGAGACCGACTACGACGGCCGCACGCTCCGCTACGCTCACGACGCCTGCGACCAACTCGCCTCCCGTACGAACGGCCTCGGACAGACCGTCCGCTACGAACGTGACCTGGCGGGCCGTGTCACCGCCAAGGACGCCGCCGGCACGGTCACCCGCTTCACCTATGACATCCACGGCCGCCTCGCCTCGGCGACAGGCCCCGGCACCGAGTTGTCCTACGTCCGCGACAGCTCGGGCAGGGTCCTCCGCGAGATCTGCGACGGCCGCGAACTGGGCAACACCTACGACGAGACCGGGCGACGCGTCCGCCGTGTCACCCCGTCCGGGGCGGTCAGCACATGGTCCTTCCCAGCCGGCCTCAACGCTGAGCTGAACGCCTCCGGTCACCACGTGACCTTCGTCTTCGACGGGACGGGCCGCGAGACGTCCCGCCGGATCGGAGACGCGCTGACCGTCGAGCTCGCATACGACCCGGTGGGCCGCCTGGTGGACCAGCATGTCCGCACCCCGGGCGACCGGATTCTCCAGCGTCGCTCGTACGCGTACCGTGCCGACGGCCACCTCACCTCGGTCGAGGAGCTGACCGGCGGCCACAAGCGGCTGGAGGTCTCCGGTGACGGCCGGGTCACCGGTGTCACCGCGGAGAACTGGTCGGAGCGGTACGCGTACGACGAGGCCGGGAACCAGACCAGTGCCTCCTGGCCCGGTACGGACGACGCCACCGGACCGCGCGAGTACACCGGCACCCGCATCACCCGAGCAGGCCGCTGCCGCTACGAACACGACGCCCAAGGCCGAGTGGTCCTGCGGCAGAAGGCCCGCCTCTCCCGCAAGCCCGACACCTGGCGCTACGGCTGGGACGCCGAGGACCGCCTGGTCTCGGTCACCACACCGGACGGCACGCGCTGGCGCTATCTCTACGACGCCCTGGGGCGCCGCACCGCCAAACAGCGCCTGTCGGGGGACGGAGCGACGGTTGCCGAGGAGGTGACCTTCACCTGGGACGGCGACACCCTGTGCGAACAGACCACCTCCATAGCGGGCTCCCCGGACTCCGTCGCCCTCACCTGGGACCACGACGGCGTGAAGCCGGTGAGCCAAGTGGAACGACGGCTCGTGGACCAATCGGAGGTCGACCGCCGCTTCTTCGCGATCATCACCGATCTCGTCGGTACACCCCGTGAACTCGTCGACGAGCACGGCGAGGTGGCGTGGCACACCCGCGCCACCCTGTGGGGCACCACCTCATGGAACCGGGGCGCCGACGCCTACACCCCGCTGCGCTTCCCGGGCCAGTACTTCGACCCCGAATCGGGCCTCCATTACAACCGCCACCGCCACTACGACCCCGAGTCCGGCCGCTACCTCTCCCCCGACCCTCTCGGCCTGGCCCCGGCCCCGAACGCGGTCGCCTACGTCGACAACCCCATGCGGTGGATCGACCCACTGGGGCTGGCAGGCTGTCCCCACCTGGCTGGGGAGCACCGGCACAGTGTGGTGTTGGGGGTGAACCAGGAGCCCGACAACGCCTCGAACTCGCTGGCCGCGCATCTCCGCGCCAACGGCGATCCAGGAGCCCACACCTACAACGGGGACGACTACGCTCAGGTCGAGGCGTCCGGGCCTGTGTGGATGACGAACGTCATGGCCGCTGTGGGCGACCGTGACACCACTTTGTCCATCACCCTCGACGGGATGCCGAACAGCAGGGGTGAGTACGGTAACTGGAACACCCCGGAGACCATCGTGGACGCCTTCCAGACCGCCGTCCGGAACGGACAACCGTTCAGCACCGCGCCCGGGAACTATCCGGGTCCAGGTTTGGGGACGGCTTGGGAGATGAGCGTCGTCGCGCGCAATGTGCGCATGTACGAGTCCGATGCGATGTTCAACGAGCCCGATCCACTCGGACGTCCCTGGGAAAAAATACGGTGGTACTCAGGTAATGAGGAAATCAAAGTCCCGAAGCCAGACATTCCCGAGATACAACCCCCTAAGCCCAGAAAGGGATGAACCATCACATGACAGGTGACGAGGCCCGTACGCGAGCCGCAGAAATCGTCGCGGCGAAATGGAAAGCCGTCCTTGACTCCGGCGACGAATTGATCAACCCGACTATGCCCCGGGCAGCGTATGCGAACCCTCGGCTGCGGGAACTGTTCCCGATTGTCAGCCACGGCGCCCTATACCTCAGCCGGTGCATCCGCTCCCCGTGGACCCAGGACGTGGGCGCCCTGTTCCGCCGCGGTGGCGGCGGATTCATGGTGATCCGTCAGTCCGACGGCACCGTCCTCGGCGAGCCCGAGACGGTGGAGGAGGCGATCAATCTGATCGTCGCAAACCTTCCCGATGGATGCGGCCCTGCCATCGACGGAACGGCTGACGACCTGTGACCACGGAGGGATTCACCTCCCGGCAGCAACGCCCTTCGAGCTCCCCAGGCAATTTCAGCTGCGGACGGAGTGATATGCGTCGAGAAATTCCGGGACGGCAGGGAAATGGGACCGCCGCTTTCGGCGAGGGCAGGCACGCGAGCAATCCTTGGATGAGGCAACTCCTGCAGAAAACAGACACCACGGGCTGAGGCGTTCGGGAGATCCCACCCCTGTTCCGTGAAGTGGTTCAACGCAGATGGTCCATCACGGCCGCCGGTGGGCGTGCGCTCACCGGCCTTCGTCCGGAGGTTCCTGGCCTCCACCCCGGGCGGCTCGCAGAAGAGACGAAGATCAACGGGAGGAGAATGACCGGCTATGACCTCCCCGCCGGAAGCGCAGAAGGAGTTCGGCGATACCCAGGTGAAGGCGTACGTCTCCCTCTCCTTCGCCGATACCGACGAGGGACTGCTCACTTCGAACGTCACCTTCTGCACCCCACTTCCTGATGCTCGCCCCTATGTCCCCCTCCTGGAAAACGTACGGGATGCCGTAGTCGCGGAAATCTCTGCGAAGGGTTGCTCGGCATGGTCGCCACCATGGCACTTGACCTCCTGCTCGTGCCCCGTCCGTGCTATGTGGGTGGGAAGCACCGCGATCGCCGCGTCCGTCTGACGCTGAACCGTGGTCCCGCCAGGCACAGCACGATCGAACCACCTACCGCAACGCACGCACTGCCGACCTCGGCGCTGCCACAGAGGCAACGCACCGCTCATGAACGCCGGTCTCGACGACGCTCCCACGGCGCCGGTTGAAGGCAGACCGTGAAGCGTTGAGGAACGCGATCAACAAGGCTGATGAGCAGTCGGACATGTGTCGGCCCGTCAGCACAAGCGGCCCCAGCGCCTGGTGCTCGCGCGATGCTGTGTGCAGATGCTTTCCGAAGCGGCGCATGTATCCGACTGACGGCGCGATTGCCGAGTGCAGGTGGCATGTGGCCGGCGTCTGCGCTTGTGGTAGGTGCTGCACCCTCATACTGCGCTCGCGGTAGGTCAGGAGTCTACAGGCGCACGACGACAGCCTCGGGGCGAGACGGCACGGTAGTCAGTGCCGCAAGCGGCGAAGCGAGCAGCTAACTGTCAAGGAGCCTGGAGCAGTTGTGGACCCTGCAGTACACCGCGAAGCCGGTGGTGAGGACGCCATCCGATCCGCCGTGCGCCATCGGCTACGCCACGCAGTGATCGACGTTGTGCCCGTTTTCGGATTCACCCTGAGCTTCGCGCTCACTCACCGGATTGCCGTCGCGCTGACGCTTGCCCTCGCGGCCGGGGCCGCGGTCTGCGTCTACCGAGTGGCGCGCAGAGAGCCTGTGTGGGGCGCCCTCGGGGCCCTCGGCCTTGTGTGCGTCGCGGGTGCTCTGGCCGCAGGGACCGGGCAGGCCGCCAGCTTCTTCCTGCCGAGTCTGATGCTGCACGCCGTGATGGCCGTGGTGTCGGCCGTGATGCTGTTACTGGGATGGCCGCCGATGGGTGTGGTGGTGGGGCTGATGACGAAGGAGGGGACTGGCTGGCGCCGGTGCAGGGTGCGCCGTCGAGCCTTCACCAAAGGCAACTTGGTCCTCCTCGCCGGGAATCTCGTGATGCTGTCGATCCAGCTCCCGCTGTTCCTGTCCGGCCAGGCCGTCGCCCTCGGCTCGGTCGATGTCCTCGGGCCGATTGTCATCGCGCTGAGCGCACTGCTGGGTTGGCGCGTCTACCAGCGTGGCCTTGGAGGGCACCGCTGCGGCAGGCACGACCGCATGACGGTTGTGGCCGACCCTGCGGTTCGGCGCGAACCGCTGCCCGGTGGGGATCGACGCCGACGCGGCGCACGATTCGCCGACGCCACCGCCTGCGCCGGGGAAGTTCATCATGATGGGCCCGCCGGAGATCACCTGGTTCCGGCGGGCGCTCACCGGCCCGTTCACCGTGCGCTGGATGCGCCAACTCCCGCAGTGGAGTAGATCGTCGCCTGGATCGTGGAGACGTTCCAGGGCTGGACCGACTGTGACGGGCATCCCGAGAACGCGGTGTCTCGTCAGCGGCTGCTGGACAATGCCGCGATCTATTGGTTCGGCGCGTGTGGCGCGTCGTCGGCGCGGTTGTACTGGGAGAGCCTGCCACCCCGGGACTGGACTCCGGTGACTGTCCCGTCAGCGGTGTCGGTGTTCCCGAAAAAGCCGTTCCGAGCGCCCTGCGCCTGGGTCGAGGCGCGCTTCGAGAACCTGCGGTACTGGAATGTCCTGGCACATGGCGGACACTTCCCCGCCCTTGAGGTTCCGCACCTCTTCGTCTCCGAGCTGCGAGGCGCAATTGCGAGTTTGCACCAATATAAGAGAGAAGGAATACGGTGTCAGAGCGGGAAACAATAGAGGTTGACTACCTGATCGTCGGTGCTGGAGCCATGGGCATGGCCTTCGCCGACACTCTGTTGGCCGAGACGGACGCGACCGTGGCCATCGTCGATCGCTACGGCCGACCCGGTGGCCACTGGACGGTCGCTTACCCGTTCGTGCGGCTGCATCAGCCTTCGTCGTTCTACGGCGTCAATTCTCGTGAACTGGGAACAGATGAAGTGGACCAGGACGGCTGGAATGCGGGGCTTCACGAGCTGGCGTCGTCCGATGAGATCCTCACCTATTTCGACCAGGTGATGCGCAAAACCCTCTTTCCCAGCGGTCGCGTCTCGTACTTCCCCATGTCCCATTACGATGGCGCGGATCCGGCGCGACCGGATGTCCAGCGGTGTCACTCCGTCGTCACCGGTGGCGAGTTCGACATACGGGTGCGTCGGCGGACCGTGGACGCCACCTACATGAACGTCACGGTTCCTGCGATGTGCACGCCGAAGTATGAGGTGGATTCCGGAGTCCGGCTGATCACTCCCAACCAGCTTCCGGCCCTGGATCAGCAGGCGTCGCACTACACCGTGGTGGGAGCGGGAAAGACGGGCATCGACGCGTGCCTCTGGCTTCTGCAGCATGGCGTTGACCCGTCCGGCATCACCTGGATCACGCCGCGCGACTCGTGGCTGCTCGACCGTGCTCAGATCCAGCCCGGACCGGAGAACGCCGCGAGCGATGCCGAGTCGTTCAGCGCTCGCATCCGAGCGGTGCTCGAATCCCACACGGTCGAGGAGCTCTTCCAGCGGCTGGAAGCCGGCGGTCTCCTGCTGAGGCTGTCTTCCGACGTCACGCCGACGGCGTATCGCTGCGCGACCGTCAGCCGGACCGAACTCGAACAGCTCCGGCGGATCTCCGACATCGTCCGCAGCGGCAGGGTCCGGCGCATCGGCGCCGACGCGGTGGAACTCGACGGGGCGACCGTGCCCGCCCGCCCTGGAACCCTCTACATCGACTGCACCGCGGACGGCCTCGAGGCGCGGCCGGTGATGCCGGTGTTCAGTGGCTCCCGCATCACGTTGCAGGCACTCGTCCCGTGCCAGCAAGTGTTCAGCGCCGCCTTCGCCGCCCACGTCGAGGCAGCATACGAGGACGACACCCAGAAGAACCGGATATGCGTCGCCGCACCTCACCCAAACACCGCCCTGGACTGGCTCCGCAGCAGTGCGCACCTCGATGACCTGCTCCTGCGGTGGTCTGCGGAGCGTGGGCTCCTCGAATGGTGCGACGCATCGCGTCTGACGAAATACTCGATCGGCTCGCTCCCCGACGAACTACGGACCGCGCTCTTCGAGGGCCTGCGCGCCGAGAGGACGCAGCTGCAGCAACTGCTGGCACACGAGGACCAGGCCGTGGCAGTGACAGCGAACTGACAACCGTCACCGGGCGGGCCTGCGCGCCGAAATTGAAGATCTGACGCAGGCGAGGGGCGGCCCGTACGGTCCGGCCTCGACCAGGTGTGATCTCTGGTCGAGGCCGGACCTCGGCCGGCGAGGAAGGAGGCGTGCCTCGTGTGGATGTCCTGGGTGCGGGGCGAGCGGATGGCAATAGGCCCGCGAGCACCGCAGGGCTGCATCGGCGTCATCAGCCGGTCCGGGCCGGCTGTGTACGGTAAAGGAGTGCAGATGTTCGACCGGCTCAGGAAGTCGCTGCTGGTCCAGCCGTGGATGGGCGACCTGGCCGTCGCGGTCAGCTGCTTCGTTTTGTCCACCCCGGTGGCGGTAGCAGGCTCTTACGTCCACCGGACCCCGGTGTCCTGGACCATTGGTGGCCTGGCGGTCGCCTGCGTGCCGCTGCTCGCCCGCAGCCGCTGGCCGTTCCAGGTGCTGGCGGCGACCCTGGCCGTGAGCGTCGTCCAGTTCCTGTTCTTCTCCCTCCTCGGGCCGTCGCCCATCTGCACCGCGGTCGCGCTCTACTCGGTGGCGATGCGCACCGACCGGCGTACTGCCCGGCGGGTCGGCGCGTGCGCGACGGCAGTGCTCGTCGTTGCCTCGCTGATCTGCCGCCCGGGCCTGGAGAACCTCTGGCAACACCTGGCCCTGATCGCCGGGTTGGGCCTGGCGATGGCCAGCAGCGACGCTGTCCGCAGCCGCCGCCAACTGCTCGACTCCGCCCTGGAGCGAGCCGAACAGGCCGAGCACACCAGGGAGGAAGAGGCCCGGCGCCGCGTCACCGAAGAACGCCTCCGCATCGCCCGAGAGCTCCACGACGTCGTCGCCCACCACCTCACCCTGGTCAACGCCCAGGCAGGCGTCGCCCACCACCTGATGCGCACCGAGCCCGACCACGCCTACCAAGCCCTCGAACGCATCCGGGACACCAGCCGGGCGGCACTGGACGAGCTACGTGCCACCGTAGGACTGCTCCGCTACAGCGACGACCCGGCCGCGCCCTGCGAACCCGCACCCGGCCTCGCCGATCTCGATGCTCTGCTGGACTCCTTCCGCCACTCCGGTCTCGACGTCACACCCGAACGCACCGGGCAACCGGGCGAGCTGCCGCCGATCACCGATCTGACGGCCTACCGGATCATCCAGGAAGCCCTGACCAACACCCGCAAGCACGCCGGCCTCGTATCGGCACGGGTCCACCTGGACTACCGCACCGACGCCCTGCGGATCGCCGTCGAAGACGACGGCCCCAGCACCCCGGGAAACAGCAGCGGCAACACCCCCGCCACCACAACCACCGACGAAACCCAGAGCACCGGCACCGGACACGGAATGATCGGGATGCGCGAGCGGGCCAAAGCCGCAGGCGGCACCCTCACCGCCGGGCCACGCCCCGCCGGAGGTTTCCGTATCCACGCCGAACTGCCGCTCCGCGCCGGCCGAAAGGGCTGACCATGACCATCCGTGTCCTCCTCGCCGACGACCAGGCCCTGCTGCGCGGCACCTTCCGCATACTCATCGACTCGGCCGCCGACATGAAGGTGGTCGCCGAAGCCGCAACGGGACGCGAGGCCGTCGAACTGGCCCGCAGCCACCGCGCCGACCTGATCCTCATGGACATCCGGATGCCCGACCTCGACGGCCTCGCCGCCACCAGGCTCATCACCGAGGACGAGAACCTCGCAGGCGTCAAGATCCTGGTACTGACCACCTTCGAGAACGACGAATACGTCGCCGAGGCACTACGCGCCGGAGCCAGCGGCTTCCTCGGCAAAGGCATCAACCCCGACGAACTCCTGGACGCCATCAGGGTGGTCGCCGCAGGGGACTCCCTGCTCTCACCCGCCGCGACCCGATCCCTGATCAACCGCTTCCTGTCCCAACCCGCCCCACCCGGCCCGAAAACGCCGCCACAACTGGCCCCCCTCACCCCGCGAGAACACGAGGTCGTCACCCTGGTCGCAGCCGGCCTGTCCAACGACGACATCGCCGAACGGCTCTACGTCACACCCCTCACCGCCAAGACCCACACCAACCGCGCCATGACCAAACTCGGCGCCCGAGACCGCGCCCAACTCGTGGTCATCGCCTACCAGACCGGAATGGCCCGCCCCGACGGCCCGTGATCGCCTGCCCTGCGCAGCAGGGTCGCCAAGTTGCTCAACGATTCGCTGAAGACCCGAGAGCCCGTCGAGGTGGTCGATCTCGTGGTGGACGAGTCGGGCGAGGCCGCATTCGTACACGGTGGTCACGATCTCACCGGCCAGGGCCGTGGTCTCCACTGCCATCTTCAGTGGGCGGGGTACGAGACCTCGGACGTCGAAGAAGCTCAGGCAGCCCTCGTGCCGTTGATCCGTCTGGTCAGAGCGGGTGGTGATCCGTGGATTGAGCAGGATGATGGCGGGGCCGTCACCGGGCGGCTGGACAACGGCGGCGGCGCGGTCGATGCCGAGGCGCTCCGCACGGCGCCGGAAAGCGGAGGCTGAGTGTCACGCCAGCAGGCAACTGCACCAGCTTGGCGCTCTCCGGAGGCAACAGCGCCCACGAGCTGCAGCGATGTTGTCCCACCTGATGTGCCCTCATTCCTGGCGGCGGCCCCCACCGGGCCAGTGCGGTGCCGGGGGACGGGTCTTGATGTCAGTGCGGGCGAGCCTCACTCACCGCACGGGGAAGCCGAAGGAGTACCCCTGCTGCTTCAGCCAGGGCAGGATCTCGCGCAGAGCGGCCAAGGTCTGGGAGCGATCCCCTCCCGCGTCGTGGAAGAGGACGGTCGGCCCGTTGGAGATCTCTCTCTTGACGGTGGCGACCATGGTGCCCACACCGGGACGCTCGAAGTCTTTGGAGTCGACGTTCCAGCCCAACGGCCGCATCCCCCGGGATGCGGCGAGCTGCCGACTGTACGGGGTGAAAGCACCGCCCGGGGCCCGGTAATACTGCGGCCGGACGCCTCCGGACGCCTTGGTGATCATGCGTTCGGCATCCAGGATCTGCTGGGACTGGTATGCCTCGGACCGGGTGTCCATGGTGGTGTCGTGCGAGACGGTGTGGTTGCACAGCCGGTGCCCGCCTGCCACGACCGCCTTGACCAGGTCCGGGTGTGCCTGGGCCTGCGTGCCCACCATGCAGAACGTAGCCTTCACACCGTTGTCCTTCAGCAGTTGCAGCACCTGCGGCGTCCAGACCGGGTCCGGTCCGTCATCGATGGTGATGTTGACGCCCCGGGCGCCGCGGTCCGAGGCGTGCGCGATGTCCGCCGCCACCTTGGCCACGGTCCGGTCCTGAGGCCGGGCGTCCGGCGCTGAGACGCGCGCTTGCGGCTGCCGCCCTCCGGCGGGGTCGGCCTGCGCGGTCCACACCGAGGTGGCAGCGGCCATCGCTGTCACCCCGAGCGCCGCAGCGAGAAGCCGGCCGTGCCATCCCTTTCCCTTGTGCCTTGCCATGTCCGCCCGCCCCTTTGCTGTCTCCGCCGATGCCGTGCCCTCATGAAGACATACGAACGCCCGTACAAGATCCCTCTGTTACCGATCGCAGACGAATCCGCAGGGGACCGGCGACAAACGCAGGAGCTCCGCGACAGATGAGGGGGCGCAACGGCCTCGAAAAGGTGTCGGCGAGGGCGGCAGACGCCTGTCCGCACGGATTCCGGCGGAGGCACCCACGCATTCGTCGAATGGCTCGCGAAACAGGGCCGATGGCTGCCCCGCTCGGTCGGCACGACCATCACCAAGCAGGTTCACCAGTCCATGCTGACAGTGCCGCCCTCCGACTGGGAGCCCGCTGTCGAACCCGTCGGCGAGATCCGCGCGGCGCCTGGGTCGCCAAGCTCGACGGAGACTGCCTGCCCGGCCGGCCTGCCGAAGGGCATGCGGCTGATCATCCGAGAGGAACGGCCGTACCTCGGAGCCCAGTTGGGCTTCACCGACGCCGACGGCCAGCAGCCTGCCCACACGCCCCAGCAAACGAAGGAGAGCCCGTCAGCAAGCTGACGGGCTCCCGCGAAAGATCGAGGCTAACCTGCCATCAGGTCAGATCGTCGGTGTGTCATCGACGACCTCCTTGTGTGGTTCGACAATGAACCTCCAGCCATCGCTGGGCTCCAGGAATCGCACTCGGGTCGGGTAGATGTCCAAGGCGCGGCGGTCACGGTTCTGGCTGCTCGTGTTCTTCCGCCCCCGGGCCGGCTCCTCGAACAGGTCGACCTTGACATCCGGCACCGCGACGACTTCCTCGCTCCAGCGCTGAACGATCCCCGCGCCGAAGGCGTCCCGGGCGGCGGAGTAGAGCGACTCCAGAGATTCCTTGTTCCCGTTGGGCACGAAGAGGGCGAGATTCAGGAGGACGCCAGCACTCTGAAGAACCTCGATCTCTTCCCCTGTCTTGTCGGCAACCCAGATCCCGCACTCTTCGGCATTGTCCGGGAGAACGTGGATTTCCTCACCGAAGATTGTCTTCGCGGTAAAGGACCCTCCCTCAAAATTCTTACCCGGCCCCGTAAGGAAAGCCGGGGCATAGCAGTCGAGAGGAAGGCCATCCATCCCTGCCGAGACGAAGATTCCGTCCTGGAGACCCAACTCCGAAACCTCTTCGGCCGTAAGACGTCGAGCCGTAACCTTCTCGGTATTCACGCCATTCCCCTTTTTTCGTGGCGTCCTGTGAATTCATTGAAACTCTACCACGAAAACGATCAGTCAGTTCCCGTTCAATTTCTTCCGGGAGAACAGCAGAAGAATCCTCCCACGTCACCGACGAAAAGCGGCAAGCGTAGAGAAATGCTGCGAGATTCAGGAGGTTACCTACTCGCTTCAACAGCGTTTTCGGCAACCAAGTCGGTCGTCAAGTGGAATGCGAGCAAACTTAGCAGAATGGAAACAAGCAGACAGGAGGCGCCTTGATGCTCGGCATTGCGCTGTGCTTGCGCTCCCATCGCCATGGGCCAGATCCCCGTGACCCAACCGAGCGAACCGCGGCGGTCCCCGCTCTGGTCGGGCGCTTCGTGCCCTGCTCGGACAGTCGCCCGTCGCGGCGCCGCCATCCGGTGGGCACAGACGCGGGCGGACGACATCGGGGAACGGCTTCAGGAGCTTGAGGCTCCGCACGAGGACTGATGGCCTCACGGATGGCCGACCACTCGACAAGAATGCGGTTCGCGACAGATCGCCGTGCCCCATCCGTGCCCTTCGAAGCGGACAACAGCAGTCGAGCACGGCACCCAGAGACCGCTTCGGCCCCGTACCGCCAGGCCGAACGTGCAGGCCAGAGGTACTTCAACCGCACAAGCGCCGGTGATTCCCAAGCTCAGAGCGCGAGTTCGATTCTCGTCAGCCGCTCCATGAAAAAGCCCCAGGCCAGCGGCCCAGGGCTTCTTCGTTGTCTAGACCTCTTATGGTCCGCGTGCCATAAGTGTCCTCGCACCGCGCCAGATTGAGGCTTCAGCCGCCACTCACCGCGACAGGGCGGCCGAAGGGTTGGTCTAGGTGGCTACGCCGCTGGGTCGACCGTGTCACCGCAGCGGGCCCGACACCGTTCGGTGCCGGGCCTGCTGGGCGGTCAGCGCGTGGGCCGGGGTGCTTGGTCCACACCCCGCCTCATGCGTCAGACGTGGGAGCCGGCCTTGCGACGGCGTGCGACGAACACCGCGCCCGCGCCGATCGCCAGGGCCGCGCCGCTCGCGAGGGCGAGCTGCGACGTCGCGGAGGACGAGCCCGTGGCGGCGAGGCTGCCGCTCACGGGACTGGCCGACGCGCCACTCTGCGGCTTGAGGTCCGAGGTGTTCGGCTTGGTCGTGCTGGGCTTGGCGTCGTCGACCTTGCCGGGCTTGCTTCCCGCGGCGGCGATCAGGAACTCGTAGCCCTCGAGGTCCGGGTTCCCGCCGCAGGTGCCGTTGTCGTTGAAGTAGTCACCGGCGACGAAGGTGATGCCGTTGCCCGCGGGGGCCGAGGCGTCGATCGTGAGGCGCATCTTGACGTCGGCGTGGGCGCCCGCCTTCAGCGGGCTGATGGCGTCCATGTAGTGCTCGTTGTCGACGGTCTTCCACGTCGAGGACGAGGCGGACGACCACTGCAGGTGCACCAGGTCGTCGATGTCGTTGAGCCCGCTCCGGTCGGTCGCGTGGACGTAGGCGAACGGAAGTACCTCGTCCATCGTCTTGTCGGTGCCGTTGGTCACCCGGAGATTGAAGTTGACCTTCGTGCCGGCGACGACTGTGGACGGCAGACCCGTGACGACCGTGGTGAGCTTGGCCTCGGGGACGCAGTCCTCGCCGTCCTCACCCTCCTCCTTCGCCTTGGCCAGCGCCTCGTCGGCGGCGGTCTTGTCAGCGAGCGCCGCCTTGGTGGCCTTCTGCGCCTGGTCCAGCGTCCGGGCTGCGGCGACCCGCTCGTCGTCACGCGCGTCAAAGGCTTCCACGGCCTTGGCATCGGCGGCAACCTTGGCCGCACCGGCGGCTGCGGCGGCGGCTTCTGCCTTGGTGAGAGTCGTCGCCGCGGCGGTCTTCTCCTCCTCGGTGGCCGTCTCCGGGAGGGCGTCGACCGCCGCCTTGGCGTCGACGACCGCCTGGTCGGCTTCGGTCTTCACGGTGGCGGCGTCGGCCGCCGCGGCCTCGGCGGCCTTGGCTGCCACGGCCAGGGGAGCGGTGTCGGACAGGAGCGCTTTCAGAGCCGCGCGGGCGGCACTCTCGGCCGCTACGGCGTCGTCGTACGCCGCCTTCGCTGCGGCGGCGGCCTTTTCCAGCTCCGCGATGGATGGCTTCTCCTGCGTCTGCGCTGCCGGCTTGTCGTCGGCGAACGCGGGGGTAACCGACAGCAGGAGGGCAGGCGTGGTCACTGCGGCGGCAACAGCTGTGGCAAGAATCCGGCGAATCTTCACAAGAGCCCTTCGGGGTCCGAAAAGAGAAGAAGGGGTCGCAGCGGAATGGGACGCGCAGATGCGACTTGAGGTGATCGTATGGCCGGGGCAACGGTCGACCGTCACGAGTTCTTCACCTGTTCCGGCCAACACCACAACACCGGGACAGACAGAAAAGACGAAAGGGCGCAGTTGCTTTCACTACCTGTGCTTTCGCTGTGAGGAATGCCACATGACCCTGGACGCGTCGTTCTACGCCTCTCCGGCGCCGCCCCAGGATCTCGCGGTGCCCGTCGGCGTTGACGCCGACCGCGATCAGCGCGTGGACGTTGATGATCCGGCCGCTCTCGCGGACCTTCTGAGTCAGGGCGTCGACCCGGACGAACGAGCAGGGTCCGGCGTCCAGCAGCCGGTTGCGGAAGGCTGCGACCTGTTCGTCGAGGTGCTTGGCCATCGCCGAGACCTGGGACTTCGACAGCTGAGTGGCTCCGAGGGACTCGGCGAGCTCCTCAACCCGGCGGCTGGAGACGCCGAGCAGGTAGGCGGTGGCGACCACCGAGATGAGGGCCTGTTCGGCCCGGCGGCGGCGTTCGAGGAGCCAGTGCGGGAAGTAACTGCCCCGCCTCAGCTTGGGGATGGCGAGTTCGACGGTGCCGGCTCGGGTGCCCCACTCGCGTGGGCGTTAGCCGTTGCGTTGGTTGACGCGTTCTTCACTCGGCGTGCCGTAGGACGCGCCGCAGGCGGCGTCGACGTCGGCGGACATCATGGCGTCGGCGAAGGTCTTCACCATCTGTCACAGCAGGTCGGGACTAGCCGAGGCGAGGTTCTCCTCCAACAGGGCGGCAAACGGCAGACTGTCCAGTGCGGTCATCGTGCTGTTCTCCTTCAAGAGCTTGGTCGTTCTCGAAGGATCAGCCGGTGGCCGTCTTACGTTCAGGCTTCTCACTCAACTACGGGATCAAACCCCTGATTTAGGTGGAAACATGTACACCACTTCCCTGGACGCAACCGTCGCGGGTGAACAGATCACGGTGGGACAGCGGACAGGCCAGCCAGATATGGCTCCTGCGATAGAGCCGTTGGGCTCTGGCCTCGATCGTTCATGAGTCCCCATCAACGAACCGATGGGGACTCATGAACGATCGAGGCCACGTACACGCTGTCACGCCGTCTGGTGTCAGTCGTCGCCCCAACCACCGTCGTCGTGGTTGCCCCGGCCACCGCCGTCGTCGTGGTTGCCCCAGCCACCGTCGTCGTCGTGGTTGCGCGCTGACCCGCGCCGCCGCTCTCGACCACATCCACCAGGGCATTCGCATCAACGCGGTCAGCCCGGGAGCCTCCGCCGCTCCCATGTCGCTACGGCCCGGCGAGACCGAGGCCGACCGTGCCGAGCGGGTGAAGTCGGAGAACCCGCTCGGCCGGGTCGCGGAGGCCGAAGAGGTGGCGGCCGCGGTGCTCTACCTCGCCTCGCCCACGGCCGGCGCGGTGGTCGGCACCGACCTGGTCATCGACAGTGGGTCGTCAGCCTGACAGTTCGTGGGCAGAGGTGACATCACCGGGCCTCGTTGCAGCTCTGACTGTGCCCGTGTCCGCCCCCGGTCGGCCGGGTGATCTCGGCGACTGCGCCCTCGCCCCTTCGCTGCTAGCGTCGTGTCCATGTCCAAGACCGAGATCGACTCAGTGATGGCCGAGTTCTTCGGCGCCTTTGACAACAGGGGCGGCAAGGCTGCCGACGTGGCCCGGATCCGGCGGCTGGTTCTTCCGAGCGGCGTGATCGTCACGACCGCCCCGGAGTTCACGGTCTACACCGTGGACGAGTTCATCGAGCCTCGCCAGCGGCTGCTGTCCGACGGTCGACTGGTGGAGTTCTCCGAGTGGGAGACCTCCGAGCGGACCGAGGTCGCGGGCGATATCGCGTCGCGGTTCAGCGAATACCGCAAGTCCGGGGTCTTGGACGGTGAGCCGTTCGAGGGTGTCGGGACCAAGACCATCCAGTTCGTCCGTACCTCGGACGGCTGGCGGATCACGGCATTCTCCTGGTACGACCGGCCCTGATTCGTCGTGCAGTCCGTCGGGGCACAGGTCTCACGGCCGCGCCCCCGGCGCCGGGGGCTGCCGGGGTGGACGGGCCGGGGGGCTGATGCGTGATGATGTGGCCCTGGTCAGTGGGTAGTTGGACACAAGAGCCGGTTGGGGGCCCTGCTTGTGAATGACGCGGTGGAGTTGGCGGACATGATCGCGCAGCTGCGCCAGGAGCTGAGCCGGGCGATGTCGGCCGGTGAGGACGCCGACCTGCGGTTCAAGGCTGAGCGGGTGGAGCTGGAGCTGACCGTGGGGGTGGAGCGGACCCACGAGCCGGGGGTGAAGGTGAGGTTCTGGGTTTTCGATGCCAGTGCGACGACGAAGCGGGCGGCCACGGTCACTCAGAAGCTCACGTTGACCTTGCAGCCGGTGCTGGCGGACGCGCCGGACCAGATGGCGTTGATCTCCGGGGACGAGCTGCTCGGTGAGGACTGACAGGGCGGCCGTGAGCGGAGGACTGGACCCGCACCGCATCGCGGAGGTCATCGTCACCACCACCGTCGGTGGCGGGCGGCGCGGGTCGGGCTACCGGGTCAGCGACACGGCGGTGCTGACCGCGTTCCATGTGGTCTCCGAGGCCGCGGGCGTGCAGGTGCGATTCGATGCCGACCGGCCGGGGCAGTGGGTCGCGGCCGCGGAGGTGGCCTGGTCGGACAGTGACACGGATGTGGCTGTACTGACCTTCGCGCCTCCGCCGACTGCCGCCCCCGTCGTGCCCGCAACGTTCGGGCGTATCGGCGACGACCGTCATGCCGTCATCGATGTGCATGCGGCGGGATTCCCGCTGTGGAAGCGCCGCCGCAGCGCCGATGGTAGGCAGTTCCGGGAACTGCACCAGGCGGACGGGACCGTGGCTGCGCTGTCCAACCTGAGGACCGGCACCCTCGAGATCACCGTTCCGGTGGCGGCTGCCGACCCCGACCCCAAGGTGTCGCCATGGTCGGGGATGTCGGGCTCCGCCGTATGGGCCGGGTCCCACATAGTCGGGGTGGTCGCCGAGCACCACCGACGGGAAGGGCTGGGCCGGCTGACAGCGGCACGCATCGACCACACCCTGAGCCGGGTCGGCGAGCCGCGCCGGGGAGAGCTGGCCGGGCTGTTGGCGATCGCCGACCCCCAGGCGCTGCCCGACGTGTGCCCCGGGCCGGCCCTTGCCGATTCCGCGCCTCCGCAGGCAGGTTCAAAGGTCATCGGGCTGCCGGTCACGCATGGGCTCGAGCTGTTCAAGGACCGTGCTGAAGAACGCGAGATGATCGGCCGTCACCTCTCCGATCCGGCCATTCGCATGGTGACCGTCACCGGCCGACGGGGCATGGGCAAGAGCGCGGTCGCGGCCAAGGTCATGGAGATGCTGGAGCAGGGTGAGTGGCCGGGCCACGCCCGGGCTCCGGTTCCGTCGGGGCTGGTCAATCTGAGCACCCGTACGTCGGGGATCTCCCTGGAACGCCTCTACTTCGACTGCGCCCGCGTGCTCGGCTCCGACCGCGAGAACCGTCTGCTGGACATCTGGGCCACGAACCGCCCCGTGCAGGACAAGCTCGGCGAGCTGTTCGCCGCGATGGGCGACCGGCTCTTCATCATCCTGATGGACAACCTGGAGGACCTGCTCGACGACGACGGCCTGCTCCACGACGAGGAACTCACGGTCTTCCTCGACTGCCTTTTCCGGGCCAGATCCACGCCACGGCTGCTGGTCACCTCGCAGATACCGTTGCGGCTCGGGCCCGAGTTGCGCCGTTTCGCCGCGGAGGTCGAGCTGTCCGACGGGCTGCCGCCCACCGAGTCCGTGGCTCTGCTGCGCGAACTCGACCAGGACGGCAGCCTCGGCGTGGCGCAGCTGTCCGACGATCAGCTGCTGCAGGCGTCGGTCCACGTCCACGGGGTTCCGCGCGCACTGGAGCTGTTGGTGGGCGCCATGGCCGACGACATGCTGACTCTGCCGACGCTGCAGGACGTACTGGAGGACTTCGCCCTGCGGGGCGACGTGGTCGCCGGCCTCGCCCAGGACCGTTACCAGCAGCTAGGCCCCGACGGCCGCACCGTGCTGAACGTCCTCGCGGTGCTGCGCACGCCCGTGCCACGGGAGGCGATCGAGTGGATCGTGGCCGGCCTCGATCCCGGGCTCGCCGTCGCGCCGGTCCTGTCCCGCCTGCTACGGATGCGCATGCTGTCGGTGGACCGGGCCGGCCGCACCTTCGCGCTGCACCCGATGGATGCCGACCTCGCGTACGGCGCCATGCCACGGGACGGCGCGCTGGCACGGCGCTCTGTGGAACGGCGGGCGGCCGACTGGTACGCGCGTATCGAACCGCCCCGAGCGAACTGGCGCACCCTGGACGACATACAGCCGTACCGGCGTGAATTCGACCACCGTGTGCGCGCCGGGGACATGAACGGCGCCGCACTGGTCCTCGGCGCGATCGGCGAATGGATGGTCTGGCAGGGCTCGGTGCTTGCGGCGATCTCGATGCATCTGACCGTGGAGGGACAGTTGACCGACGACCGGGCACGCCTCGCCCATCTCATCGGCTTCGGGCACGCCCGGTTGAGCGCGGGCCCGTTGGCAGACGCGGCGGACCTGTTCGCCGAGGCGGCCGACATGGCCGAGCGCCTCGACGACCGCCGTGCGCTGCAGAACGCCATGTTCGGCCTGGGCGACGCCTACCGTCAGCTGGGCCGCCTCGATGCCGCCATGGGACCGCTCGCGCGGGCCGGTGACCTGGCACATGAGAACGGCGACGCCGAAGCCGAGGTGCATGCCGTCCTGGATCTCAGCCTCGCCCACAGCACTCTGGGCGACGGGGCGGCGGCCCTTGCCGGTGCCGACCGGCTGAGCGAACTCGCGCGTACGTCGGGGGACCTGTTCACCGAGGCCCGTTCATGGAACGCCCGCTTCACGGCTCTGCTGGCCATGGGCCGCTGGGAGGAGACCATCGCAGCGGGCGACAGGGCCGTGCGTGCCTACCGGGACGCGGGTATCCAGGAAGCAACGGACTACGCGTTCAACGCCAAGGGCGTGGCCATGCTCGCGCTGGGGCGGGTCGCGGAAGCTCTGACATCGCTGGAGGCGGCGCTCGGAGCGGCCTCAGCGATGGAGAATCCGCGCACCGAGGGAGTCTGCCTCTACAACATGGCGTGGGCGTACTGGACCGACGGCCGGTACGGGCAGGCGGCCGAGACAGCCGAGCGGGCGGCCACCTCGCTGCAGCTCGCCGGGGCGGCGGAAGCCGCGGCGGCACAGGCGCTCGCCGAGGCGGCCCACGCCCGGACGGTGCGCGACCCGCGGGCGGCCGCCGACGCGCTGGCCCGGGCCGCCGACGGCGTCGGACGCAATGTCGAGATGGTCCGTCCGGCCTGGCTCACCGAGGAGGCGGAGCGGTTGCGCGGCGAGGTCTGACGCTGCAGGTTGCGCACCGAAGCCCCGGGCCGGTGGCCCGGGGCTTGTCTGTTGTCCGGACCGCACCAGAAGGCCCCCGAGAGGTGCGCGGGCGCGCCCGGCAGTGCGGCGCTGTCCGGCCGGAGCCGCGCCGCGCGGCCGTCGGGCAGCTCCAGCCCTGCCCCATGCCGGGCCGGCCGGCCCGGCAGCGGACCGCGTCAGGGCCACCGGATCGACGCCTGCGCCGAGCAGCGCCTCGAAGTGGGCGATCACGCGTACGGCGATTGTTATCCAGGGTCAGAGAGGCGGTTGCGCAGGTCAGACGGCGCTCCAATGATGAAGGCACATAAGGCATGTGGCTGATCGGAAACGGTTCGGCCGAACCGTCTCCTGGACATCTGACACGGCCCCG
Source organism: Streptomyces sp. NPDC037301 (assembly GCF_055602785.1). Lineage (NCBI taxonomy): Bacteria > Bacillati > Actinomycetota > Actinomycetes > Kitasatosporales > Streptomycetaceae > Streptomyces > Streptomyces sp. NPDC037301. Next base: position 311,842 of record NZ_JBVJWD010000004.1, on the reverse strand, counting down.
CCGTGCGCCCCCCTCAGCGTGGGGCGCACGCTGCAGCAGCCCCTGCCCCTCCCCGTCCGCCGCAGCGAGGACTACACCGTCGGCCCGATGCACGACCACGAACGGGCCGCACTGCCGGCCGGACTCGACAAGGCCGTAGCCGCGCCCCTGCGGGGCGGCTACGGGCCGGCTTCGGGTTCTACGGGCAGGCGTTCAGGGGCAGGGCGGTCGGGTCGGGTCGGGTCGGGTCGGGTCGGGTCACATGAGCTTCCGGCGGCCGGTCTCCCTTCTGAGACCGCCCACGTTGATCGGCTGAAGGATGACAGTGATCGCGCCGACCGAGAAGTGCTGCACCGGACCGCCGGTGTTTCGCCCGTGGAAGCTGTGCGGCAGCGCCTGCCCGTTGGTCGGGTCCGTGCCCGCCGTATACATGTCGACGATGCCCTCGTGCCCCTGGCGGGCCTTTGCGTCGGTGCCGTCCGCGGCCTGCTCCACGGTGATGCGGTCATCACCGTCCACGGCGACCACGGCCGCCACGTGGTAGGGCCACCCGCTGGTGTTGGTGGGCAGCTCGTAGTCCTCGTCCCACGCGGTCTCCACGATGGCGAACGCCTGGCCGGGGTCCGGCTGCTCCTCGCCGTTCGCGTGCGGGCCGCCGGGCCTGGCATGCGCGTAGGCCAGGGCGCCCTCCGCGTTTTCCCTTTCGCCCAAGCCGAACTGGCTTCCGCCCAAGGCGAATTCGCTGGCGTCCTGTCCCAGGGCCAGCCGCTGCTGGTGCATGATCTCCTCGGCGGTGTGGGCACAGTCCGCGAGGAAGGTCGTCGACGGCTCGTACTCCGCGTACGTGCGCCCCCCGATGTCCCCGCTCTGCCCGGTCGGCGTGCAGTACCGGGGCGCTGGGGCGTCCTCCGCAACCCAGATAACGGTGGTGTCCGCCCCGGGAGTGACGGTCATGAGGTAGAGGCGGTTCTCCGAAACCCGTGCGGGCCCCAACTCCACGGTGGTGACCTGGGAAAAGCGCTGGAGGACCGTCGCGTCGGTGCCGCGCGCCGTGCCCCGGGCCATGGCGTCGGCTTCCCGCTGTACGGGGGCACCTTGGGGGCCCTGGTCGCGCTGGGCGCTCTGCTCGGGCGTCCGCCTCATCACCCGGACCGCGTTGGCCTCGGCCTCGCGCTCGAAGCGGTCGCCGGGGTCGGAGACGCTCAGTCCCGACCCGTTGTCCGTACCGGCCACCGGACCCTGGCGCTGCTGGATGACGTGCGTCAGCTCATGGGCGAGGGTGTGCTTGTCGCCGCCGCCGTCGCCGATGACGACATGGCTGCCGGAGGTGTAGGCACGGGCACCCACCTCGGCGGCGGAGTCGCGGGCCGCGGAGTCGGTGTGCAGGCGGACGTCGGAGAAGTCGGCGCCGAGGCGGGATTCCATTTCCTGGCGCAGCGGTTCGTCCAGCGGCTTGCCCGGAGCGCGCAGCACGTCGTGCACGGCGGAGCGCTGCACCGGCTCCGCCGTGGGCTGTTGGTGGCCGCAGCCCGCGCCGTGCCGGTGCCGGTCCTGCTGGAGCATACGGACGACGGCCGCGTTGCCAACGGTGCGCTGCAGCTCGAGAAGCGCATCGGGCACCCGACTGCTCGGGGCCTCCCCCGGCCGCGCGGCCGCGCTCTTGGCGGGGCGTTGCGGCTGCTTTTCGTTCTTTGTCGGCTCTTGCGCGTGCATGGACTTCCGCTCGTAGGGCTGGCAGTTTCGCTGTGCTCTCCCTACATACCTGGTGCAGCGGTCGCGGGTAAGGGGTGTACGGGCACGATGCGGTGGCTCGTATGGGCAGCGCGTCCGCCTGGCGGGTATCGGCGGAAGCTGCCCGGGGCGTGGGTACTACCAGCGCGCTCCGGGCCCGCTTCAGCCAGCGCGCCCGCTGCAGCGCCGACTCCGCCTGCCGCTGACGGGGGAAGACGCACAGCCGGTCGGTGAGGTGCAGGACGACCGAATCGGCGCGGGCGGAGTGGGGTTGTGGGTAGCGGTCGAGGGCGAGGTGGACGTGCGCGCATGCCTCGTCGAGGTGCCCGGCGTCGAGGAGCAGTCCGGCGAGGCGGGCCTGGGTGAGCGCATACGGGCGGCGCCTGGCTGGGGTGCGTCGGCGAGCCGCGTCACGCAGGGCGCTCAGCGCCTGCCGGCCGTCGCCGAGAGCACCTCCCAGATCACTCCGGTCAGGTCCTGACCTTTCCGACGCGGGGCGTCACGGGTGGGCCCGCCCGCGACGCCCCGTGTCGGCCCGGCGTCGGCCCTGCGCCCGCACCCGCACCGACGCAGAGCGCTTCGTCCTCTTTGTCACCACCTCGCTTTGCTGTCAGGCAGGTTGATGAGGCGTCCGGTCCCTCGCGGGCGGGTCAGCAGGTGGCCCAGTGTGGTGAATGCCCGGACGGGACCAGCCCGACAGGTCGCCCGCCGGTCACCCGTCGACGAGGAGGAGCCCGCCATGCCGGACGCCCTGAACACCGTTGTCTGCGAGCCCACACTGACCCCCCGCGAGCGCCAGGTCCTGACGCTGCTCGCCGGAGGCGAGACCTACTGGGGAATCGGCCGCCGGCTGGGCATCAGCCCGCACACGGTCGACACCCATCTGCGCCGGCTCCGCGACAAGACGGGCACGACCAACCGCACCCAGCTCGTGGTACTGGCCATTCAGCGGGGCTACCTGGCCTGAGCGAGCACGCCCGGCCCGGAACTTCGCCGGACTTCCGTCGGCCTGGGACTATTTGAGCCCCCTTCACTTAGCGGTCACGCACGTTGGTGAGGGGCTCGCTCCCGTCCATACGCGACGGGCCTGGGCCAGTGTTGTCACACACCGCACGAACCGGAGCGGGCCCGCCAAAAAGGGCGGGCCCCACCATGTCCCCGGGGGGAATCATGCCGAAGCGCCTTGCCCTGCTCCTCACCGCCACCGCTGCCCTGTTGGTCCTCCAGCCGGGCTCCCCCGCGTACGCCGCCGACATCGACTGCGGCGGCATCGCACTCTCGTCGGTGCCCGTCTCCGTCGAGGGGACCACGAGCGACCCGGCCACTGGATGGAACGTCGCGGACGGGGAACTGCCGGACCAGGGACTGGTGCACACGTGCGACACCTCATGGGGCGGCTGATCCCACGGGCACCCGGCGCCCAAGGGGCCGACAGGGCCTAACTGCCGGGCGGCGTCAGATCGGTGACCACGTACTGTGCTCCCGGCGTCAGTTCCACCGTCCAGGACCAGCGTGCCGGAATGTAGAGGACTTCGCCCGACCGCAGCCGGTGCCGGAAGGACCCCGCGCCGCCATCGGCCCGGTCGCCGCGCAGTCGCCACAACCCCACGCCCTCGGTCTGATGGATCACCAGATGTGCGGCAGGGTTCCGCATCCCCTCGCATGTGCGGCTTTTCCGGCTGCTCGCGACCAGGCCGGTACGCAGGCCTAATTCGGTGGCCAGGCCGTCGAGTGCTTCCGGCCGTTCCGGGCTGCCGAGGGCCGGATGCTCGTACTCGGGCCACATCACGCCGGGCGCCCGGTCCAGGTGTACCGAGAGGAACAGCAGCAACTCCCGCAGATGGAGCGCACCTTCACTCTCCGCCCGGGGTGCCGGAGGTGCCAGGGGCCGGCCGTCCATGTCCCTCCTCGTGCTCGCCGCCGAAGCGCCGCGCGGGAAGCGTCCCGCGCGGGCTCTGCTGACAGCATCCGCCACCGGACGGCCCCGGGCCAGTCGCGTGAGTTCGCTACCGGGAGCACGGGCCGGACACCGCCGGATACGGTCTTCGTCGGCCGAAGGCCGTCAGGCGACCGGGCCGTCAGGCGATTGCGCTTCGGGAGCGGTGTTCACCAGGAGCCCCCGGGCCGCGGCGTGGGCGCCGGCCTGGAAGCGGCTCGTGGCGTCCAGCTCCTCCATGATGTCGGCGATGTGCCGACGGGCGGTACGCAGCGACATACCGAGCCTGCGCGCGATGGCCTCGTCCTTCAGACCGGCGGCGAGCAGCCGGACGATCGTCTCGTGGATCTCCCGGGAGACCTCTTCCAGGCCCTGACTGACGGCATCGGCGAACGGGGTGGCCCGGTCCCAGGTCTGCTCGAATATCTCGCAGAGGTACCTGACCGTGGACGGCTCCCGTATGACGACGGCGCCCCAGCTGTCGTCCTGTACGGGGATGAAGGCGAGTTCGCGGTCGAAGACGATGAGCCGGCCGAACAGCTCGTGCGCGGTGCGGTACTTGCCGCCCAGCGCCGACGCGGCGGCCACGTAGGCCTGGCTGGGACCGTTGAAACGGGCCGTGTGGTGGTAGAGCGTACGCAGCTGGATGCCGCGCTCCAGCATCAACTGGTCCCGCACCAGCGCCTCCCGCATCGCCTCGGGATCCCGCGCCCCGCCGCCGGGCTGGCTGGTCAGCACCTCTGTGCGGCAGCGGTTCGAAGCCTGGTTGAGGGTGTTGCGGACGTCCTGCACGTTCTCCAGCAGCTCCAGCGACTCGCTGCGGGAATGCCGCTGGTGATAGCACGCCACGAACGGACCGAGGTCCTGGCGCATACCGGCGAGCCCGTCCTGCTGCTCGCGTATCTTCGCCTCGACGGGTGCGGCCAACTGCGCCAGCGCGGTCTCGGGCGCGACCGCGAACAGCTCCCGGGGGCCCCCGGTAGCGTTCTGCGCGTGCAACAGCCGGGCCCGCCGCAGCCGTTCCAGACTCAGGGTGGCCTCCTCATGGCCGATCCCGGTGGCTTCGGCCACGGCCTCCGGGTCGCCCTTACGGTGTTCGAGGACCCAGCCGTACACGGCGAGGTCGTTCTCGCCCAGCCCCCGGGCCGCCTCGAACGGCCCGGTGCGTACCTGCTCCTGCCCTTCCACGTACCCCCCTCGTCGCCGTATGACGGGTGGTGCCGACCGGCGCATCGGATGCCCCGGGCAAGGATAGGCAGAAGGGACAGGCAGAAAAGATCTTGTCGCGTCAGGACTGCGCAAAGCCCCCGAGCGCAAGGGCTTCGGGGGCTGCGAGCTGCAAGCTGCGAGCCATGCGTTGCGGTCCTTGATTGGCGGGCTGCGGGGCCGCGCGGCGGTTCAGGGACCGGCACCGGTCGGACGCGTCACGCGGCGGCCGGCATCGTCGCGCGCATCGCGGCGCGCGCGTGGGCCACCAGCGCCTCGGGGGTCAGAGTCGCCAGGGTGCGGCGGGTGTGGCCGATCAGGGCCTCGGCGGCATCGGTGAGCGCCGCGTCGTCGAGCGGCCGGCCGGGGATCGCGGCTCCGTCCGCGAGGAGCGCCTGCAGCAGGGCATACAGGTTCGCGGTGCCCGCCTCGCGTACGGTCAGCGAGAGGTGGACGGACGAAGTGTCGCCCACGGCGTCCGCATGGTGCGCGAACCCCCTCGGTACGTACAGGACTTCGCCGGGTCGCAGCACGGTCTCCAGCAGCACCTCGCCCGCGTCGCCGTCCTCCCTGGCCGGTTCCCAGTTCCCGTCGGCCGGTCCGGCGTGGACGCGCCAGCGCTTCTCCCCGCTGATCTGGATCGCGAGGACGTCGGCGTCGTCGCGGTGGAGGGGCCGGCCCTGGGTGCCCGCGGGGGTGCGGAAGCAGAACGCCTCGACCTGGCGGCCGAGTTGCTCGGCGAGGCCCGTGGTGAGCGCCCGTACGCCCTGGTGCCACTGGTCCACGTACCGCAGCAGTACGGTGGCCCGCTCCTCGTCGACCAGCCGGCGCACGAGTTCCGCGTCCGCGTAGTCCTCGACCACCTCGCCGAGCACCACCCGGGGCGTGCAGAACCGTTCAACGGGTACATGACTGTCTTCGTGAACGAGCCCGATGTAGGGCACCTTGAGCAGCCCGGCATCGAGCAGGCCGTCCAGTTCGGCGGTGTCCAGGAGGTCCACCGGGGGGTCGTCGGGGCGCAGCACGGCCGGAGCGCGGCGCCAGTGCATGGCGAAGAACTCCTGCTCGTCGCGGACACATCGCTTCAGCCAGTCCATCGTTGGTCTCACTCTCCGTCGGGTGCTCCGGCCGGTCAGGCCGTGGGGCGGCTGCTGTACGCGTGCAGGCGGGCGCTGCGCACGAGGGACTCGGCGCTCGCGCTGTCGAGCCTGTCGCGGAAGTGGTCGAGGAGGGCGGCGGCCGTCCCGGTCAGATCCGCGTCTTCGAGGGGGCGGGCGGGCAGGGCGAGGCCGGAGGCGAGCAGGGACTGCAGCTCCGCGCGCAGATGCCCGGCGCCGGCCTCACGCAGCGCGATCGTGAGGTGGAGCGAGGGGCCGTCCTCGGTGGCCTGCGCGGTGTGGGCGTAGCCGTTCGGGACGTACAGGACCTCGCCGGGCCGTACGACGGTGTCGAGCAGGACCGGGCCCGGGTCGTCCTCCCGTACGGGCTGCCAGCCCGCGTCGGTGGGGCCGCCGAACACCTGCCAGTGCTTGGCGCCGCTGAGCTGGAGCACGAGGATGTCGCCGTCGTCGCGGTGTACGGCGCCGAAGCGTCCGGGCTGCGAATAGAAGCAGAACGCCTCGGCCAGCCGCCCGAGTTGCTCGGAGAGACCGGCGGTGAGCTGCCGGACCGGCGGGTACCAGTGGTTGACGTAGCGCAGTTGCAGGGTGGCCCGCTCCTCCCGGATCAGCGTCCGTACGCGCTCCGGGTCGAGCCAGCCTTCGATATACCGCCCGGCCACCACGCGTGGCGGGCAGAAGGCCGCCTCCGGCACGGCGCCCGCCGTCGTGAACAGTCCGGCGTAGGGCACTCTCAGGGCGCCCGAGTCGATGAGGTCGTCGAGGTCGGCGGGGGTGAGGATTTCGGTGGGCGGATCGTCCGGCCGCAGCACGACGGGTCCTTGGCGCCACTGCGTACGGAGGAACCGTTCCGCGTCGGAAACACAGCGTTCGAGCCAGTTCACGGCTCACTCTCCTTGCTCACGCTCCGGCTGCGGGGCCCGCCGGCCGGGTGGCAGGCGGGCCCCGTCAGGGCGCTGTCGGGGTCGGATCCGAAGGGGACTCCGGGAGTCGGACGGCTCCGGGGCCGGATGGCCGCCGGGTCAGGTCACTGCCGGGGCCGGCCGGCTGCCGGGGCCGGGTGACTGCCGGCGTCGGACGACTTCCGGAGTCGGACGACTGCCGGGATCAGATGACGTCCGGGTAGCAGTCCCCGCAGCCCGCCTCGACGGAGTGGCTGGGCGCGGAGTCCGACGCGGCGAAGGCGCTCGGGGCGAACATCGAGCCGCCGATGACCGCGGCCGCGGCGACGCCGAGGGCAGCCTTGCGGGACAGGGTCAGGCCGGCCTTGGGCTGGGCGTCGGTCGGCTGCGCGGTGTTCTGCGAGAGGTTCATGAGATCTCCTGTGACATCGGCCGGCCCTGTGAGGACCGGGGTTCTGCCCGGGGCGTTTCCCCTTGGCTGGTCTCAATCCTGGTTTCCGCCCGCCTTCGCCGACAGTGACGAGAGCCCGCTCCCGCATGCACGTGACCCGAGGTCCCGGGAGGGGCGGGCGCGCCGTGACACCGCTGCCGGGCCCCTCGTCAGGAGCCCCCGTCGGCTCGACCCCGTCCGCCCTCCCCTGTGGTCCGCCGAGGCCCTCCACGACCCGTCGGCGACCAGTCGCCATGGCAGAGCTGCTGGGCGTCGGCAGGTACTCCTCCCTGCAGTCCGACGGAACGGACCCGGCTTCCTGGGTGCCGCCTGAAATCCGTTCAGCACCCTGCTCAGCCGGTGGTGGCCGGGCGGTCGGCGGCGGTGATGTGGTCGGTGAAGGACAGGGGGGTGCCCGGCGCCGGGGTGCAGCAGGGCGGTGCCGATCGTGAATCGTCGGCCGATTTAGTCGAGTTCGGGAATATGGACGGTGTCGCCGGAGACGTAGACGGCCTCGTCCTCGTCCGGGGGCACCAGTACGGTGTCCGGCCTCTCGCGCTCACCGGCAGACGTCCCGTCGACGCAGACCCGTACGCCCGAGAAGGTCGCCACGTCACCGCGGCGCTCCCCGACCACCCGTACGTCGTACAGCGCCCGGCCGTCGGGCAGCATCCGGCCGGCCGGCGCGAAGATCTCGGCCGGTCCGGTCACATCGAGTGCGTTGACTCCTGCGAACACCGGGATCACGGCCGGATGCGGGACCGGAGGAGAATTGCTCATGTCCTCAGCCCTCGCTCACGGCCGTAATGTCCGCAGTGGCAGATCTCTGCAATATCCAGCCGCACAGTGGGCCGCCCCGACCAGGTCCAGGTCGACCGTGGAGGGGCCGGCGGACTTGACCGAGGGAGACGCCAGGGCGGCCGGCTCGGGGGCATCGGTCCCGCCGCAGGTCTCACGGCCGCCGATTCCGGAAGATCTCGTTCTCGTACCGATCGCTCCCCGTCACAGCAGAAGGCTCGTGCTGCTCACGCCGGGCGAGCGGCCCCGGTCGCCGCCCGTACGCGCACTTCGAGGACTCCGTGAACAAGCTGCCGCAGTCCCCTGAGTTCCGTAAGGTCCCTATACCGACCTGAATATCCGTCACATCTCGTCGCCGGAGGCCAGGGTGGTGGCCGGGGTGGCGGGGGCGGCGACTCAGCCCCTGATGTGAACATTCCGCGTCAAGAGTGCAACTGGCGTGTTGGTCTTGACATTTACCCGAGAGGCCGATGCTAAGATCATCTTACTTCCAGTGGGCTGATGGCATATGGGGGCATTCCGGGAGGGATGAATTCCTCGGCCCCACTTTCGGAGGGGCCTTCCCTGCGCGGCGCGATCCGTGACTCAACGAGTCCGGGCTGTACCGCGCATGAGGGAGCGTCAAGCCGTTTCCATAGCCATGGCACTTGAAGTGAGTCTCATGACATTTGCACAGGGCCCTCTCTTCTGGGCACTGGTTGTCGTAGCACTGGTCGCTGTGGGTGCCGTCCTGCGGGCTCGCAAGACCAACATCGGACTGCGCAGACAGAACGCCGACCTCCGGGGGGAACGCGACACGCTGCAACGGCAGCGGGATGAACTCCACGTCACCCACAGCGGCCTGCTGCACCGTCAGTCCGTCGAGCTGGCCGAGGTCCGCAAGGACGCCGAGGAGGAGACCAAGGCCGTCCTCAAGGCGGCCGTGCGCACCCTTCAGGGGCTCGCGGACGAGCAGCAGGTGGTCATCGAGAACGCCCAGAAGAAGTACGGCGACGACCCCAACATGCTCGCCGACCTGATGGCCATCGACCACGCCAACAGCCAGTTCGGGCGCCGTGCGCAGGGCATCGCGGTGCTGTGCGGCGGCTGGCTCGGACGCAGGGAGACGGTCGCCTCCGTCTTCGACGTGGCCCGCAGCGCCCAGGGCCGTATCCGGCAGTTCGACCGGGTCCGGGTCAACGGACAGGTCAACTTCTCCGTCGTCAGCAAGGCCGTGGAACCGGTGGCGGTGGTCCTCGCCGAGCTGCTGGCCAACGCCACCAACTACTCCGCGCCCGGCGCTCCGGTGGAGATCAACATCCAGGCCGTCCCGAAGGGCGTCTGCCTCATCGTCGACGACGCCGGTCTCGGCATGGGCCAGGAGGAGAAGGACCGCGCGGCGGCTCTCCTCGCGCCCCGGGCCGCGATCAGCGTCTCCAGCCTGGGCATTCCCCCACAGTTCGGGTTCGCCGTCTCCGGCGTGCTGGCCGCCCGCTACGGGTTCCAGGTCTCGGTGGACTCCGTATCCCCCTATGGAGGCGTACGCGCGGTGGTTCTCCTGCCCGACGAGCTTCTCACCGGCGATGCACCAGCACCCCCGGCGCCCCTTGCGGCCCCCGGTGGCCACAACGCGGATGTGTCGGCGCTCCCCCGCCGCCAGGCACCCACGCCGCCTCCGACTCCCCTGTTCCCTCCGGCCGCACATCCGGCCCCCGCCCCGCAGCCGACGGGGTCCTTCACCACCGCCGGTGGCCTGCCCAAGCGTCGTCGCAAGAGCCCGGTGTCAGTGGTGCCGTCGGCCGAACCCGGGCCGGTGCGCAGCAACGAGGAGACCGCTTCCCGCCTGGGCGCGTTCCAGCGCGGAACACGGACCGGGCGTGACACGACGACGATGGAAGGACCCGAGTTCCAGTGAACCCCGATCTGTCCTGGGTGCTCAACGATGTGCTCCAGGTACCCGGCGCGCGGCACGCGATCCTCGTCTCCGCCGACGGTCTGCTGCTGGCCAACTCCAGTGAGATCGGCCGGGACGACGCGGAGACCGTGGCGGCGGCGATGAGTTCCATGCAGTCGCTGAGCCGGGCCGTCGCCCCCTTCATCGGCGCCCAGACCCCCGGCCGCTGGCACCAGACACTCCTCGAGTACGAGCACGGCTGGATCTTCCTGATCGCTGCCGGTACCGGCGCCTATCTGGCGGCCGCCGCCGCGGCCGACGTGGACATGGAGGCCATGTCCTTCCGTATGCAGCAGCAGGTCGCCGCGCTGGGGAAGGCGATGACCACACCTCCGCGCCAGAACGCCGGAAGCAGCGGCGCATGACGACCCCGGGCGAAGAGCAGGCGGTCAGCAGCGGGTTCGTCCGGTCCTACGTCATCACCGGCGGGCGCGGCCTGCCCGATGCGGAGGGCCTCTCCCTCGTCACTCTGGTCACCATCGCACCCGACCGGCAGCAGCCCCCGAACCCGAGCCCCGAGGTCCGGGCGATCTGGGAGCTGTGCTCCGGCGGCTATCTGTCGGTGGCCGAGGTCGCGGGCCATCTGCAGCTGCCCGTCGGAGTGGCACGGCTGCTGCTGAACGACTTAGCGGATCAGGGTCATCTGATGCGGCGCAAGGCGCCACCGCCGGCTCAGCTCGTTGACAGGAAGATCCTCGAAGAGGTGTTGCATGGACTCCACGTCCGGTTCGGCTGAGAACATCTATGTGCCGGACGCGGTACAGCGTGCGGCGAAGATCCTCGTCGTCGGACACTTCGCCGTGGGCAAGACGACGCTCATCGGCACCCTCTCCGAGATCACTCCGCTGCGCACCGAGGAGAGGATGACGCAGGCCAGTGCCCACATCGACGATCTGCGGGGCGCGCCCGACAAGGTGACGACCACGGTCGCGCTGGACTTCGGCCGTCTGACGCTCAGCGACGAACTGGTGCTGTACCTGTTCGGTACGCCGGGTCAGCAGCGCTTCGTCGAGCTGTGGGAGGACATGGCGCGGGGCTCGCTCGGCGCGCTGCTCCTCGTCGACCCGGCCCGTCTCGCCGACACCTTCCCGGTGATCGATCTCGTCGAGACGTACGGGCTGGAGTACGCGGTCGCGGTCAACAGCTTCGACCCGTACTCCCGGCATGCCGAGGAGGAGTTGCGCGAGGCTCTCGATCTGCTTCCGGACACCCCGGTCGTCTACTGCGACGCCCGGGACGAGAAGTCGTCCGCACAGGCCCTGATCAATCTGGTCCAGCACCTTCTCGTGCGGGTGGCCTGACCTCTGCTCCGTACGTCGGCACGGGGGCCCGAGCCCCGTTTTCCGTCCACCGTCCGGGCCCTGTGAGGCCCGCGATCACACCGAGGAATCACACATGGACTCTCAGCCGGGAGCCACCCCGTACAGCGCCCCCACCGGGTGCCCGATGCACGGTGAGCGGCAGACGTCGCTCTACGGGCCGGAGTTCGCGTCCGATCCGCAGCGTGTGTACGACGAGTTCCGGGCGCACGGGCTCGCCGCTCCGATCGAGCTGGCTCCCGGGGTGGAGGCCACCCTGGTCGTGCAGCACGAGGCCGCGCTCCGGGTCCTGCAGAATCCCTCCTTCTTCGCCCGTGACTCACGGCGGTGGGCGGCGCTGCGGGAGGGCCGCGTACCGCTCGACAGTCCGGTGCTGCCCATGATGGCGTACCGGCCCAACTGCCTGTTCACGGACGGCACCGAGCATCTTCGCCTGCGCAAGGCGGTCACCGAGAGCCTCGGCCGCCTCAACACCACCCGGCTCAGCCGGGATGTCGAGCGCATCGCCGACTACCTCATCGACCAGTTCATCGAACGCGGCAGCGCCGACCTGCTGGGCGACTACGCCAAGCTTCTGCCGCTGCTGCTGTTCAACCAGCTCTTCGGCTGCCCCGGTGACATCGGCGACCGGCTGACCCGTGGCATGTCCGCGATCTTCGACGGCGAGGACGTACTGCGGGCCAACGCCGAGCTGACGGAGTGCCTGATGGAGCTCGTCGCCCTCAAGCGGCGTCAGCCCGGCGAGGACATCACGTCCTGGCTCATCCAGCACCCGGCGGGCCTGCGGGACGAGGAGCTCAAGGACCAGCTCGTCATGCTGATGGGCGCGGGCATCGAGCCGGAACGCAATCTCATCGCCAACGCACTGCTCCTCATGCTGTCCGACGACACCGGGGGTCCGCAGCGGCGAGGGACGGGGATGCTGGTCGAGGACGCCCTCGACGACGTGCTGTGGAACAACCCGCCGATCGCCAACTACGCGACGCACTACCCGGTCCAGGACGTCGACCTCGGCGGAGTGACGCTGAAGGCGAACACCCCCGTACTGATCAGTTTCGCCGCCGCGAACAGCGACCCCGCGCTCACCGATGCCCGCCAGACCCTGAGCAAGGGCGCCCATCTGGCCTGGGGGGCGGGCCCCCACGTCTGCCCGGCGAAGTCCCCCGCACAGCTCATCGCCCTCACCGCGATCGAGAAGATCCTCAACACGGTGCCGGACCTCACCCTCGCCGTGCCGGCCTCGGCGGTCGAATGGCGGCCGGGTCCGTTCCACCGGGCGCTGGTGTCCCTGCCGGTCCGGTTCAGCCCGAGTGCCGCGCGCCATACGGCGACGGCCGCACAGTCGCCCGTTTCGTCCCGGATCGCCGCCTCCGAGGAGGCTCCCGCCGTGCGCTACGACCACATGGAGCCACAGAAGAAGACGAAGGGCTGGTGGAGTTCCTTCCTGGACGTCTTCCGCGTGTGACGGAGGGCCGGCCCATGGGTTCTGACGACTTGTCCGCATAACTGCTCGTCATGCAGGCCGGCATGGGGATCGTTCGAGATATGGCAAGGGGCCAACAAGGCATTCGCCTGTGACACGGGCAACAAAGAACCACGCATGGCACATACATGCGGAGGGGTAGGTTCTGGCCGTAACCATGAGCCCAGGACAAGGAACTCTGCGTGAGCGCAATATGTGGCACAGACAGGCCTGCCACCGTCGACCGCCGTGCCCTCATTTCCCTCCTACGGCGCCTCAAATCGCCGGAGGGGCAGGCTGATCCCTACGCCCTCCTGGGCGAGCTGAGATCCATGGGTGATGTCGTACGCGCTCCCTGGAACGCGTACTTCGTCACCGGCTTCGACACATGCAGCGAGGTACTGCGCGGCCGCAACTGGCTGGCACCGGACTTCGCCTGGCAGGAACGCCAGGCGGATACCGAGCGCTGGGACGCGGTCGCCACGCAGGAGATGACCAAGACGCTCTCGCGCCTCAACGCGCCGGAGCACACCTGCCAGCGGCGGAGCCTCGGCAACCTCTTCGACCGCTCCACCATCCAACGGCTGACCCCGCAGGTCGAGGAGCACGTCACCCGGCTTCTCGACGAGCTGGCCGACAAACTGCGCTGGGGCGAGACCGACTTCGTCAGTACGGTCAGCGAGCAGCTCCCGATCAGCACCATCGGCTCCTGGCTGGGGATCCCGCCCGAGGACTACTCCCACATCCTGGAGATCACCCACAACCAGGTGCACGCCCAGGAGCTGCTGCCCACCAGGAGCGAGCTCGCCGTGTCCGCCGAGGCGACCGTTCATCTGCGCGCGTACTTCACCGACCTGGTGAAACAGCGCCGCGCGAACCCCGGCAACGATGTCCTGACCGGCTGGATACACACCTGGGACGCCATGGAACCCGACCGTGAGGCGGCGGACGAGATCCTCTACCGTCTCACCATGTTCGTCACCATCGCCTCTCTGGAGACCACCGCGACGCTGCTGTCGACCATGGTGGGGCTGCTGCTGAGGGAGCCCGGCCGGTGGGCATGGCTCGCGGAGCACCCCGGATACATCGACGCCGCCGTCGACGAGGCCCTCCGGTACGACCCGCCCATCCACATCAACACCCGGATCGCCGCCGACGACACGGTCCTGGCGGGCGTGCCGATCGCGAAGGACAGCATGGTCCACGTCATGTACGGGGCCGCCAACCACGACCCCCGACGCAACGAGGACCCGGATTCCTTCGACATCGAGCGCACCGGCACCCACCTCACCTTCGGGGGCGGTGTGCACTACTGCCTGGGCGCGGCCCTCGCCCGCCTTGAGGCACGCACGCTCCTGACCCAGCTCCTGAAACGTTTCCCCACCCTGCGCGCCGTCACGGGGCCCAATTACGCGTCCCGTCTGGTCTTCAGGCGTGTGACCTCGCTGGGCGTGGCGATTTGAAGCTCTCGCTCCCCGACTACCTGTCCCCGTACCGGCGGCCGAGCACGGTACGCACCGTGCGCGAGGGCCCCGTCCTGCGCGTGGAGCTGAACCGCCCCGACACCGGCAACGCGGTCACCGAGGCGATGCTGGACGATCTGCTGACGGTCCTGGCCGTACCGGACCCCGACGTCCGGGTGCTGGTGCTCAGCGGTGCCGGGGACGACTTCTGCCTGGGCGGGGACCGGAACGAGTTCGCCGACTGGCTCGACCAGGACCCCACCGGGCGGGGCATCCGGATCGCGGGCGACAAGGCCCGCCGCGTCTGCGAGGCGATCTCCACCAGCCAGGCGGTCACCATCGCCAGGATCCAGGGCAAGGCGATCGGCGCGGGACTGGCGCTGGCCCTCGCCTGCGATCTGCGCGTCGGCGCCGACACCGCCGGTTTCCGGCTGCCGGAGCTGGCGCTCGGGCTGCCCACCGCCTGGGGCGGCGTGCTGCCCCGACTGATCCATGAGGTGGGCGCCGCCCGTGCGCGCGAACTCATCCTGACCGGCCGCGCCTTCGACGCCGCCGAGGCGTACGAACTGTCGGTCCTCCAGCGCATCGTGCCCGCGGACGCGCTCGACGAGGCGGTCACCGCGTGGACCAAGCCCATCGTGCGCCGCCCCGAGGCCGCCCTGCGCGTCACGAAGGCACTGCTCAACTCGTACGCCGCCCCGACGCGCCTGGCCGATCCGTCCGTCCTGGACGCGGAGCTGATGGCCACCGTCGCGGCCGCGACCCGCCGGACCCGCGACGCCGGGGGGACCGGAGCGAGGCGCTAGGCCCGAGGCGAGCAACCGGCGCTACCGGGCGGCGGCAAGACGGTCGAGGACGTGCCGGATGCCGGGGTGCCGGTCCGTTCCCGCGTGGTACAGGGCGAACGGGACGAGAAAGCGGGAACCCAGCGCATCCAGAAGGATGCGCCAGAACGCAGCAGTGGGTCCAGGACTCACTCATGCGCACTGGTCAGGAACGGTACGAGTGCGACTCCCGCACGCCGGGCGACCAGGGCGCACAGCACGGCGAAGTCGCTCGCCACAGCCACCGGCCGGGGCCGTCCTCAACCGGCGGCCACGCACCCCCGGCCCCCCGGGCCGGCCGCCCCGTACCTCCATCGACACCACCGCCCGCCACGGTCACGCGCCGTCATTCATGACCGCGGGAGTGGACCGGGGCGGATGGTTGCACAGCCTGCCGGTGACATCGAACACAGAGCTTTTCGTGGCTCAGGGCACTGCTTAGTAGATGCCACCTCGACGACATGGTGCCGTTTGTCCGCCTTGGCGCAGATATGCACGTGCGAGCTAGGCCAGCATGCGGCCCGCTCGTCGTTCTCGCCCGTTCGACGGGCGAGAGAGGGCTTCTGACGGGGCGACAGCGCATCCCGAAGCGTGCCGGCCGTCGTCGGCACGCTCGTGCGCCCGTTTCAAGCGCCGTCCGGAACTACGGACGGAGGTAGTACTTCCGCTTGTTGCCCCGCCCCGAACGCCGTTCCAAGAATGACGACCGCAAGGCGCCTGCGAGCCAGGGCGCGGGAGCGCGCGGAGCTGCTCCGCGACTATCGAGCGAGGTCACACGCATGAGGAAGCACCGCAGGAAGACGTCCTACCGGAAGATCACCGTCGCTGTCGTCGCCGTGGGAGCCGTGGCTGTGCCCTCTGCCGCCATGGCCTGCTTCGACCCCCACGAGAAGCCGGCTGCGGAGGCGTGGCGGACCCACGCCGCACACCGCACCGCACATTGGGGCGCACCGAAGCCCGCCACACCCGCGAGCGCACCGAAGCCCGCCGCATCCACAAGCGCACCGAAGCCCGCCGCTCCGGCGTCCGGTGCCGCCGCCCGCATATTGACGCTCGTCAACAGCGAGCGCTCCAAGGCCGGTTGCTCGCCGCTGACCATGAACGCGAAGCTGACGAAGGCCGCCCAGGACCACAGCACGGACATGGCTTCCCACCGGAACATGTCCCACACCGGCTCCGACGGCTCGGCCCCGGGCGACCGGATCACGCGCGCCGGTTACCAGTGGAGTGCGTACGGCGAGAACGTCGCCTACGGCTACACCACCCCCGAGAGCGTCATGGCGGGCTGGATGGACAGTCCCGGCCACAAGCGCAACATCCTCGACTGCTCGTTCAAGGAGATCGGCGTGGGCCTCGCGCAGCCCGGCAGCTACTGGACGCAGGACTTCGGAACGGCCCGATAGGACTTCGGAAACGGTCCGATAATCAGCCCACTTCA
Organism: Streptomyces sp. NPDC037301; assembly: GCF_055602785.1. Lineage (NCBI taxonomy): Bacteria > Bacillati > Actinomycetota > Actinomycetes > Kitasatosporales > Streptomycetaceae > Streptomyces > Streptomyces sp. NPDC037301. Next base: position 295,303 of record NZ_JBVJWD010000004.1, on the reverse strand, counting down.
CCGCGAACGCGGTGAAGTGGGCCCAGTCGTGTCCGGATTCCGGTCCCACGGACGGTCAGCGATACCGCCCTGGGCTGCCCCTTCCCTGCTGCTGTCCGCCAAGCCAAGCCACTTGAGGGAATCGTCGACGAAATTCTCGACCTCACTCCTGCGAGTCTGCAATGCACCAAGCGATCAAAAGTCTTCACTTATAGGGAAATGTCTGACACCCGTCACTGACAACAGGGAACGATGCGGGATTGCTCGTCGCAGTGTGGACCAGGTGCGGACCGCCGGAGGCGGCTAGGACACCGGAGGCCGGGCTACGTGCAGGTCGTTCACGAGTCAGACGCTTCCCGCAGCACCCTCTTGAAGCCGTTCCCACGCGAACATCGAGTATCGAGTGAGGTCACACACATGAGGAAGCACCACGCGAAGAGGTCCCGCCGACGGATGGCCATTGCTGTCGTCACCTTGGGAGTCGTGGGAACCCTGGGCGTCACGGAAACCGCAGAAGCCGCGGGTGTGCCCTCCGCCGCCGCCTCGGCCGTCTTCGGCGCTCGTGCGAAGGAAGCCGCCCGCCTGCTGAAGCTCGTCAACAGCGCGCGCAGCGCGGTCGGTTGCTCGCCGCTGACGTTGAACGCGAAACTCATGAAGGCCGCCCGGAAGCACAGCGCGGACATGGCTTCCCACCGGAACATGTCCCACACCGGCTCCGACGGCTCGGCCCCGGGCGACCGGATCACGCACGCCGGATACGACCGGAGCGCGTACGGCGAGAACGTCGCCTACGGCTACACCACCCCCGAGAGCGTCATGGCGGGCTGGATGAGCAGCCCCGGCCACAAGCGCAACATCCTCGACTGCTCGTTCAAGGAGATCGGCGTGGGCCTCGCGCAGCCCGGCAACTACTGGACCCAGGACTTCGGACAGCCCGACAGGCAATCCGCCCAGTAGGCGCCCCGCTCAGCAGACACCCCTCTCAGTCGCAGGGTTCCGCCGTCGTCTTCGCCGGCCTCACCGTCGTCATCGCCCTGGCGGGCCTGTCCGTGGTCGGCATTCCCGTCCTCACCAAGATGGGCCTCGCCGCGGCGAGCACCGTCGTGATCGCCGGCCTGGTCGCGATGACCCTGCTGCCCGCGCTGCTCGCCCTCCTCGGCGACCGGGCGTGGTGGCTGCCCCGGTGGCTGGGGAAGGTCGTGCCGCAGGTAGATGTCGAGGGCGATTGCGCGGTGACCATCCGGGTATTGCCGGCCGATGACCAGGCGCTGCCGGCCGGGATCTTGCGGCTGCTGATCGACTCCCACGACGACATGGAGGTCGTCGGCGGACGGCCGGGAGGCGGTGGCGCGGGCCCGCGCCACCACCGCGGGTCCGCTCCTGGACCGCTGACGTCACGGTCATGGCCCCGACCGGCATGCGCACTCGTGCGTACGGTGTACGCCACCAGGGTCGGCGGCCCCGGTTCCAGCGCGCGGGCAGGCGGTCGGCTGGCTAGCGTGAAAAGCCGGACAACCCCACCGAGCACGAAGGAGTCGACGTCATGGCTGTACACCCGGAGGGCACGCCGTGCTGGGCCGACGCGATGTTCCCCGACCTCGACGGAGCGAAGAGCTTCTACGGTGATGTGCTGGGCTGGACGTTCGGCGAGTCCTCGTCCGAGTTCGGCGACTACACGCAGGCGTACGCCGACGGCAAGGCGGTCGCCGCCGTCGTGCCCCCGATGCCCGGCCAGGAGGGACAGTCGGCCTGGTGTCTGTATCTCGCCTCACCGGACGCCGCCGTCACCGCCGCGAAGATCCGCGAGAACGGCGGCGAGGCGCTGATGGACCCCATGGAGGTGGGCGAGTTCGGCACGATGCTGCTGGCCCGTGACCCCAGCGGTGTCGTCTTCGGCGTGTGGCAGGCGGGCAGCCATGAGGGCTTCGAGGCCCAGGGCGTGCCCGGTGCGTTCTGCTGGGCCGAGGTCTTCACCCGGGAGCCCGAGAAGTCGGACGCCTTCTTCTCCGCCGTCTTCCCGTACAGCATGGTGAAGATGGAGGACGACGCCGTCGACTTCAGGATGTTCAACCTCGGTGACAAGACGGTCATGGGGCGGATGAAGATGGGCGACGAATTCCCGCCCGAGGTGCCGCCCCACATGAATGTGTACTTCACCGTCGCGGACTGCGACGCGGCCGTGGCGAAGGCGACCGAGCGCGGCGCGATCCTGCGGTTCGGCCCGATGACCATGCCCTTCGGCCGCTTCGCCGCGCTGACGGACCCGCAGGGCGCGGCGTTCTCCGTGATCGACGTCGACACGACCGAGGGCGAGGTGCCCAAGACGTCCCCGGTGTCCTGACCTCCGGGACCACTCGTCCGTGCCCGGGTTCTCGCCGCGAAGGCGACGGTGGTCACCGGGCGGGGCCGCCGTGGCGGCGGGCACACTCGCGGTCCTCGGCTCACTGCTGGCCGGCCGTCTCCTCCTCCCCGGCAACGGCTTCGGCACGGCCGCACTCTCCCTCACCGAGCCCCCGACCCTGCGTGCCGCCGCGGGCTCGGTGCTCTACCTCGCCCTGATCGCCCTGCTCTCCCTGGGGACGGCGACAGTCGTACGGGACACGGCCGGGGCGATCACGGCCGTGCTCGGCCTGCTGTACGCCTTTCCCGTGGTGGCGCTGATGGCCGCCGACGAGACCTGGCGGGAGCGCCTGCAGGAGCTCGCCCCCTCGTCGGCGGGCCTGGCGGTCCAGGCCACCCAGAACCTCGACGCCCTGCCGATCGCCCCCCTGGCCGGGCCTCGGCGTTCTTGCGGCCTGGGCGGGAGCGGCGCTGCCGGCGGGGGCGGCGATGTTCCGGCTGCGGGACGCGTGAGGGGCGGTTGCCCCGGCTTCCTCACGCCCCCAGCCGCTCCAGCAGAGCGGGGAGATCGGCGAAGGAGTCAATCACCTGGTCAGGGGTGCCGTCGGCCGCCCGGTGTGTCTCGGGGAGGTATTTGCCGGTCCTGACGAGTACGCCGGTGAGCCCGGCGCGCTGGGCCGCCAGGACATCCGACTCGATGTCGTCGCCGACCATCAGTGCGTGCGGCGCGCCGGCGCCGAGGTGTGCCAGGGCCGTGGCGAAGAACGACCCGGCGGGTTTGCCGGTGATCTCCGCCTCGACGCGGGCGGCTCGCTCCAGCCCCAGGAGGAAGGCCCCCGTGTCGAGGTCGAGCCCGGCGGCCGTGCGCCAGTACATGTTCCGGTGCATGGCGACGAGCCGGGCACCGCGCTGCACATGGCGGAAGGCGCGGTTGAGCGCCGTGTAGGTGAAGGCGTCCCCGGCCCCGCCGAGGACGACGACATCCGGCGCCCCGCCATGAGCCGAACCGGACTCCTCCTCGTCCGCGTCCTCGTCGACGAGTGTCACGCCCGTCAGATCGGCCCGGACGTCGCCGGTGTTGATCAGCAGGCAGCGGGCTCCGGGATAGTGTTCCCGCAGGTGAGCGGCGGTGACGGCGGGAGCGGTGAGAATGTCGTCGGCGGAGACGGGGAAACCCTCGCCCACCAGTTTCTCGGCGATCGAGGCGCGGGTGCGGGAGGTGGTGTTGGTGACCAGCGCCAACGGGAGACCCGCCTCGCGCAGCCGCTCCATGGCCGCCACGGTGCCGGGCAGCGCCTTCCAGGACACCGTGAGCACACCGTCGATGTCGATCAGGACCGCTCCGATTCGTCCCATGCAACCGACCCTGCCCGAGTTGCGCGGCCGCCGCACATGGAGTTGTTTCTAAGTAGGGAACCAGGTGGGGTGCGTACCCGCGTGGTCCCTCGCTCTCCCCTGGTTGGGGGTGGACAACCGTGCTGTTCGCCGATCGCGAGGATGCGGGACAGCAGCTGGCCGAGGCGCTCCGGCACCTGGAGCGGGAGAACCCCGTCGTGCTGGGCCTGCCCCGCGGCGGAGTTCCGGTGGCCTTCCAGGTGGCGCAGATGCTCGGTGCCCAGCTCGATGTGATCGTGGTCCGCAAACTCGGCGTGCCGCACCACGAGGAAGTGGCGTTCGGCGCCATCGGCGAGGGCGGGGTGCGGGTCATCAACGAGGACGTCGTCAGCCACCTCTGGGCCGGGAAGCAGGATCTCGCGGCGGTCGAGCGGGTCGAGGCGGCGGAGCTCGTACGCCGGGGGCAGACCTACCGCGCGGGCAGGCCGCGGACGCCGCTCGAAGGCCGGACCGTCATCGTCGTGGACGACGGCGTCGCGACCGGCGCCACGGCCGAGGCCGCCTGCCGGGTGGTACGGGCGCAGAACCCGGCACGTCTGCTGGCGGCGGTGCCTGTGGCGCCACCGGACGCGGTCGCCCGGCTGCGACGGTGTGCGGACGAGGTGGTGTGTCTGTCCACGCCGCGCCTGTTCTTCGCCGTCGGCGAGTGGTACCGGGACTTTTCGCAGACCTCCGACGAAGAGGTCGTCTCCCTGCTGGCACAGGCCCGGTACACCGGACAGGTGCCGCCCGGCAGCGACTGAGCGGCCGCCGGCCGGGCCGCCCCCGTCTGTGAAGCAGGCGGAGCGAAGGACGTCCGCGACTGCGCGGAGCCGCCCCGCACCGGGCGCCGCCCCGCGCAGTCCATTCAGTCCGCGCAGTACGTGTCCTGCTCCGGCCGCGTCCCCGTCGTCAGGAACGTGGTGACCGCGCGGTCGCCGCAGGCATTGCCGTTGCCCAGGTAGAGGCCATGCCCACCGTGGTCGACCGCGACCAGGCGGGCCCGGTCGCCGAGGGCCTCGCGCATCTTCAGGGCGCCGGAGTACGGGGTCGCCGGGTCGCGGAGGCTCTGGATCATCAGGATGTTGGACGGCCCCTCGTCCGTGATCCTGGTCGGCCGCTCCACGGGGGCGTTCTTCCAGAAGGCGCACGGTGTGATGTTCACCGGCATTCCGGCGGTGAGCGGGTGCTTCACGCGGTCGGCGGCGACGGCGCGCCGGTACGACGGGATGCTGCCCGGCCAGCGCACGTCGTTGCAGATCACGCCGATCGTGACCGCCGCGTCCTGGTCCGGCATCGGCCCGGCCAGTTCGGCGGGCAGGACGGGCTTCACCGACGCGTCCCGGGCCTCCTGAACGAGCCCGGCCAACCGGGCGAAGGCACTGTCCCTGTACAGGGCGAGCTGGATCGCCTGCCGCAGCCGGTTGCCGGTCAGCGGGACGCCCGCCGTGGTGGACTCCTTCGGCTCACGGTCCAGTCGCGCCGCCAGCTCCAGGACCAACGGCCGTACGTCCTCGGCGCGTTCGGCCAGCCGTAGCCCCTCCGCCTCCCGGGCCGGATCCGCGGCCCATCGTGCGAAATCGGGGAAGCGGTCGTCCGCTCCCACCGCCATGTTCGCCAGCCAGCCCTGCTCGACGCGGGACGGGTCGGGGTCGCCGCTGCTGTCCAGCACCAGGCGGTCCGTGTGCTGCGGGTACTTCTGGGCGTACACGGCGCCCACATAGGTGCCGTACGAGGACCCCCAGGCCGACAGTTTCTTCTCGCCCAGCGCCTGCCGGAAGCGGTCGATGTCCCGTACCTCGTTGGCCGTGGTCAAGCTCCGCAGCAGCGCTCCCCCGTTGCGGGCACACGCTTCTGCGATCCGCCGCGACCGCTCCACGTTCTCGGTGATCGAACCGTCGGCGGCAGGCCAGGACCGCAGATTCACCAGCTCCCGGTCCTCCGGGTCGAGCCCGCAGCTCGCCTTCGTGCTTCCGCCGGTGCCGCGCGGGTCGAGGCTGACGATGTCGTACTGCCCCGCCGTCTCCCGCTGCAGCTGCTCCCCCTTCTGTGTCACCCGCTGCACCCCTGACGAGCCGGGGCCACCGGGGATCACCAGCAGCGTCCCGCGACGGGCCGAGGGGCGGTCGCTGCGCACCCGGGTCACCGCGAGGCCGAGCTGCGGGCCGTCCGGTCTCCGGTAGTCGAGCGGTACGACCAGCTCGGCGCACTCCTGTGCGGCGGGGCCGTCGTCCTCGGCACACGGCTGCCAGTCGAGCGCGGGGACGGAGGCGGTGGCGGGAGCGGCGGTCCCGTCGGCGTGGGCCGGCGGGGTCACGACCCCGGTCAGAGCGGTGGCGGCAGCGGTGACGGACAGGGCGATGAACGCGGCGGATCTGCGGTAAGTCGTCATGCTGCAAGCCTTGTTGAGCCGAGGCTCCCGGCCCATCCGGGAGGCATGACGGCACAGGGTGGGGTTAGCCCCCCAACTCCCCGCCCGAAATCAGTGGGTGTCCCTGCCGAACAGCAGCTTCCAGGGTGCGAGGGCGGACTCGATCTGCACGCTCAGGCCGAGCTTCGATTCGCCCTCGACCCGCTCCTCGAACCGGATCGGCACCTCGACGATCCTCAAATGGCGTTTGACCGTGCGGTAGTTCATCTCCACCTGGAACGAATAGCCGTTGCTGCGGACCGAGGAAACATCGATCGCCTTCAGCGTCGATGCCCGCCAGGCCTTGAAGCCGGCGGTGGCGTCCTTCACCCGCAACCGCAGGATCGCGTTCACATAGAAATTCGCCCATGCGGAGAGTGCCTTGCGGTGCCAGGGCCACTCCGTGGCGAGCGAGCCGCCCGCCACATAACGGGAGCCGATCACCACGGCGGCGTCCCCGGCGAGCAGTGTCTCGATCATGACCGGGAGTCTCGACGCCGGGTGGGAGAGGTCGGCGTCCATCTGGACCACCACGTCCGCGCCCTCGGCGAGTGCGCGGGTCATACCCGCCACGTAGGCGCGTCCCAGCCCGTCCTTCTCCTTGCGGTGCAGCACGCCGACCGTTTTGGCGGTGTCGGCCGAGAGTTTGTCCGCGACCTCGCCCGTACCGTCCGGCGAATTGTCGTCCACCACGAGAATATGCAGGTCGGGCAGGCCCAGATCCATCAGGAGATTCACGAGGACAGGCAGGTTCGTCCGCTCGTTGTAGGTCGGCACGACCACCACAATCTTCGGCGAGGTCTTCTCCACGGACATTCCTCGTGCCCCCTTGAGGTGTTCTTTCATCCCCCTGCGTCATCCCCGGATGTTCTCCGGTTCGTTCCCCGGTTCGTTCCCCGCGCAGGATCGCGCGAGCCTAGCATCCGGGCGTCCTGACCCGACGGAAGGCGGAATGCTTCATTCTGCTCTGCGCCCGCCGAACAAAGCACCTCGAATTCACCACGAGAACTGAAGGTGGCGCCGGATTCTGGCGCCGCTCGTCACACTTTCTCTCCGGCATCCGTCAGTGCAGTGACGGCGCGGCGGGAACGCGTCCGCGACGCATGGTCCGGGACCCGAGGGCCCGGACGCGGGCCTACCAGATCTGAGTGGCGGGTGGCGGGCCCGACACGCTCCTTCGGGGCAGCGGCGATAGCCTGGTGCGTGTAGCAGGCAGGAGACACGTGCGCATGGGAGCCCGGAATCCCCAAGGTTCCGTCGTCGCGGTGGTCGCGCTCGGCGGTGCACTCGGAGCGTCCGCCCGCTACGGGGCCACGCTGATCTGGCCCACCGCCCCCGGCGGCTTCCCCTGGACGACGCTGATCGTGAATGTCGTCGGCTGCGCGGTGATCGGCGTGTTCATGGTGGTGATCAGCGAGGTGTGGGCGGCGCACCGGCTCGTGCGGCCGTTCTTCGGTACGGGGGTGCTGGGCGGGTTCACCACGTTCTCCACATACGCGGTGGACATCGAGCGCCTCGTCGACGGCGGCCGGGCCCGTACCGGCCTGGCGTATCTGGGACTGACACTGTGCGCGGCCCTCGCGGCGGTGTGGAGTGCGGTGTGGGCAACCCGCCGCGTGCTGGCGTGGAGGCAGTCATGACGACGCCGAACACGGAACGGGCACTGCGCCTGACGGTCTTCGTCGGCGAGTCCGACGGGTGGCACCACAGGCCGGTGTACACGGAGATCGTGCACCGGGCGCACAAGGCGGGGCTGTCGGGCGCGAGTGTGTTCCGCGGGATCGAGGGGTTCGGCGCCTCGTCGATGATCCACACCCAGCGGCTGCTCTCACTGAGCGAGGACCTGCCGGTGGCGGTCGTGATCGTGGACGCGGAGGAGCGGATCCGTGCGTTCCTGCCGCTCATCGAAGAGCTGGTCGCGGACGGCGGTCCGGTCGTCCTGGACAGCTGCGAGGTCGTCCACTACGGCGACGGCCGGGAACGGAACCGGTGAACTGGCTGCTGGTGATCGCCGGTGCGGCGGTCGGGGCACCCCTGCGGTATCTGACCGACCGGGCGGTGCAGTCCCGGCACGACACCGTCTTCCCGTGGGGCACCTTCGCGGTGAACGTGGCCGGATCGCTGATCCTGGGCCTGCTGACCGGCGCGGTCGCGGCAGGCGCCGCCTCCTCCCACCTGCAACTGCTGCTCGGTACGGGGCTGTGCGGGGCGCTCACCACGTACTCGACCTTCAGTTACGAGACGCTGCGGCTGGCCGAGGACGGGGCGAAGTTCTACGCGGCGGCCAATGTGGTGGCGAGCGTGGTGGCGGGGCTGGGCGCGGTGTTCGCCGGTGTCTCGGCCGCCGAGGCGCTGTGGTCGTAGGTACGGCCGAGGTCGCGAGGCAGCCGTTCCGGCGCAGATCGTCGTAGAGACGGTCGGCGTCCCCTGCCACCGCAATGCGAGGCGACGGCAGGGGAACGCCGTTGAGGAGGAGCCGTCACCGACGCCGGGCGATTCAACCCGTTCCACGCCGACAGCGGTCCGTCAGCCGCCGACCCTAGGCACCCGGCCCGTCCCGGACCGCACACCACGCCAACGGCCAGCCCGGCGCCACTCCAACAGCAGGCGCCCGGGATGCTCGAGGGGGCCCGGGCGTCACCCGACCGGGGGCCTTGATCCAAAGGACGGCGGCGAAGTCTGGGAGGTGTTCTCCGTACAATCCGAGAACGACGTGACCGGCACGACCAGAGAGCGCGAGGTTTCTCCAGTGGCAGTCAGCAGCACCACTCCGTCGTCGCGCCCCGTCACCGTCGTCACCGGCGGCAGTCGCGGGATCGGTGCAGCAACCTGTGTCCGTCTGGCATCCGACGGGCATGACCTCGCCCTGGGCTTCGTGAGCAACGCCGAGGCCGCCGAGCGGACCGCGGCGGCTGTGCGGGCCGCAGGGGCGCGCTGTGTCACGGTACGGGTGGACACCGCCGTGGAGGCCGATGTGGAACGGCTCTTCGACACGGCTGCCGCGCAGCTCGGTCCCGTCACCGGACTGGTCAACAACGCGGGAGTGACAGGCCCTCTCGGCCGTCTCGTGGACACCTCCACCGAGACGCTGCGCCGGGTCCTGGACGTGAATCTCCTCGGCTGTCTGCTGTGCTGCCGCCGGGCCGCGAAGGACATGACGGCCAGTGGGTCCGGCGCGATCGTCAATGTCTCCTCGGCCGCTGCCACCCTCGGCAGCCCCGGGGACTTCGTCCACTACGCCGCCACGAAGGCGGCGACGGACGCCCTGACGACCGGGCTGTCCAAGGAACTGGGGCCCGACGGAATCCGGGTCAACGCCGTCGCCCCGGGCATGATCGACACCGAGATGCACGCCACCGCGGGCGACCCCGACCGCGCGGCCGCGGCCGCGGCCGGCATCCCGCTCGGCCGCCCGGGAGCCGCCCCGGAGATCGCGTCCGCCATCGCGTGGCTGCTGTCGGGCGAGGCGTCGTATGTGACCGGGGCGGTGCTACGGGTCGCGGGCGGACGATAGGCCGGGGCGCGACGGGTCGGGGCCGTGGACCGGGGGGCCGGCCATCGGCCGCCCCCACCGTCCCGCGCGCCCGGCGCTGTGCAATTCATGGAGTCTTCGCCCGGCTGTCGCCCTTACGGACCGGTTCCTCCCCCACCCCGCGGCTAGCTTGCAGACGATCACCCCGACGTTCGTCCCCGCGGAGACATCCATGTGCAGCCCCCTCCACCAGCCCGACGGACCGCTTCTGCCCGGCGCGAGCCGTCGTACGTTCCTGTGGGCAACCGCGCTCACCGGTGCCGCCACCGCAGCCACGGGGCTCGCGTCCGCCACGCCCGCCGCGGCTCTTCCCCAGCAGAACACCGGTGCCGTCACGGCCGGTTGGCGGCCCGACCCCGAGAACCCGAGGTTCACGCTCGTCGTCATGCCGGACACCCAGTACCTCTTCGACGGGGCGAGCATCGACAAGGCGCCCATCGAGGCGTCGTTGCGTTACGTACTCGATCACGGGCGCGACGAGAACATCGTCTTCCTGTCCCATCTGGGCGACCTCACCGAGAACGGCCAGGCAGGCGAATTCGCGGCGATCGGAGAGGCGTTCGGGCTGCTCGACCGGCGGCGGGTCGGCTACAGCGTCGTCGCGGGCAACCACGACATCAAGTCGTCCACCGACGACCAGCGCGGCCGCACGCCGTACCTGGACACCTTCGGCCCGCAGCGGATGCGGCGCCTGCCGACGTTCGGCGGAGCGACCCCGGACGGCTACAACACGTACCACCTGTTCCGCGCCGCCGGCCGCGAATGGCTGGTGCTGGCGCTCGACTGGCGGCCGTCGGCGGCGGGGCTCGCCTGGGCGAAGGACGTCATCGCCCAGCACCCGGACACGCCGGTCATCCTCACCACCCACGAGCTGGTGTACGCGGACGCGGACGGCGACGAGGCCGAACTCTCCGACCACGGAAAGCATCTGTGGGACGAGCTGATAGCCGGGCACGACCAGATCTTCCTCACCCTCAACGGCCACTACTGGCCCGCCGGGCGCACCACCCGTAAGAACACCGCGGGCAACGATGTCCATCTGCACATCACCAACTACCAGAACCGCTACTACGGCGGCAGCGCCATGATCCGCCTCTACCGCTTCGACCTGGCCAGGAACACCATCGACGTGGAGACGATCTCCCCGTGGATCCTCGGCCGCGCGGGCGAGAGGCTCAACGACCTGGAACGCGGCGAGATCGAACTGACCGGTCCGCAGGACTGCTTCGCCGTCCCCATCGACTTCGAGAAGCGCTTCTCGGGCTTCGCGCCCGTGCCCGTGCGCGGCCCCCGCCCGGCGAAGCAGCTGCTGATACCGGGCACCGTCGCCTACTGGCGCTTCGACTCCCCTTCGCACCAGGACGGTTCTGCCGCCGACGCCGGCCTGCGCGTCCCCGACCTGTCCGGGCACCGCAACGACCTGGTGCGCGAAGCCGTCCCCGGCAGTGCGCCCGACGCGCTGCGCTGGTCCACCGCCCACCACCCCGACCAGCCCGGTCACGGCAGCCTCTACTTCGACGGCTCGAAGCCGCCGCTGCGGGGCGCGTATCTGCGTACGGAGAACAACGCACCGCTCAACACCAAGACGTTCAGGTCCGGTTACACCATCGAGGCCTTCCTCCGCCTCCCCGCCGACTGGGACGCCGGACGCAACGCCTGGGGCGCCGTGCTCAGCCGCCGCGGCACGCTCGGGGCGGCCGGCAAGACCTCCGGCGACCCGGAGGAGCCCGTCGCCACCCTCTCCGTGTCGGACGGCCCCGGGCTCCAGTGGGCGGCGGCGCCGCTGGACCAGCCGGGGGCCGTCACCAACTGGAGCCATGAGCTGCTGCGCGAGCGGTGGTGGCATGTCGCGGTCGTCAACGACGGGAAGCACACGACGATGTACGTCGACGGCTGCATAGTCGCCCGCAACCCCGCCACCCGCACCACCGGTCTCGCCACCCTGGGCCTGCCCTGGCTGCTGGGCGCCTACGAGTACGGAGGCAGGCTCGACCAGTTGATGCACGGCTGGCTCGGCGACATCAGGATCGTCGAACGCGCCCTGCCCGTGCGGGACTTCATGATCGCCTGAGAGCCTGTCGGGTGACCTTCGTCCGCCCGGTCAGAGGTCACCCGACAGGCTCTGAGGGCCGCAGCCCCCGGGGTCACGCCGCCCGGTTGGTACGGCGCTGCTTGGCGGCGGCGCGCGCCTGAGGCGTGGGCAGGTCCGAGCGGCGCGACTGCCCGGACCGGACGGGACGGCTGCGCCGGCCCCGGGACGACGCGCCACCGCTCCTGGGCTGCTCGGTCAGCGGTGCGGTGATGGTGACGGGCACCCCCGAGGGCGTCTGCGCGCCGGTGATCCGGCTCAGCTCGGCCTCGCCGGAGCGGACCTGGGCGATCTTCGGGATGATCCCGGCGTCGGCCATCAGACGGGTCATCTCACGGCGCTGGCCCGGCAGCACCAGCGTGACGACGCTGCCGGACTCACCGGCGCGGGCGGTGCGTCCGCCGCGGTGCAGGTAGTCCTTGTGGTCGCTCGGCGGGTCGACGTTGACGACCAGGTCGAGGTTGTCGATGTGGATGCCGCGCGCCGCGACGTTCGTGGCGACCAGCACCGTGACGTGCCCGGTCTTGAACCGGGCCAGGGTGCGGGTGCGCTGCGGCTGGGACTTGCCGCCGTGCAGCGCGGCGGCCCGCACCCCGCTGTTGAGCAGATGGTCGGTGAGCTTGTCCACGGCGTGCTTGGTGTCCAGGAACATGATCACCCGGCCGTCGCGGGCCGCGATCTCGGTCGTGGTGGCGTACTTGTCGGCACCCTGCACGTAGAGCACATGGTGCTCCATCGTCGTCACGGCGCCGGCCGCCGGGTCGACCGAGTGGACCACCGGGTCGTGCAGATAGCGGCGGACCAGCAGGTCGACATTGCGGTCCAGGGTCGCCGAGAACAGCATCCGCTGGCCCTCCGGCAGCACCTGGTCGAGCAGTTCGGTGACCTGCGGCATGAAGCCCATGTCGGCCATCTGGTCGGCCTCGTCGAGGACGGTGATGGCGACCCGGTCCAGCCGGCAGTCGCCACGCTCGATGAGGTCCTTGAGCCGGCCGGGCGTGGCGACGACGACCTCGGCCCCGCCGCGCAGTGCACTGGCCTGCCGGCCGATCGACATGCCGCCGACGACGGTGGCCATGCGCAGCTTGAGCGAGCGGGCGTACGGGGTGAGCGCGTCGGTGACCTGCTGGGCCAGCTCCCGGGTGGGGACGAGAACGAGGGCCAGCGGGCGTCGGGCGTCGGCCCGGTTACCCGCGGTACGGGCCAGCAGGGCCAGGCCGAAGGCGAGCGTCTTGCCGGAACCCGTCCGGCCGCGGCCCAGCACATCGCGCCCCGCGAGGGAGTTCGGCAGGGTGGCCCCCTGGATCGGGAACGGCGTGGTGACGCCCTCGGCGGCGAGCGCCGCCAGCAGGGGCGCGGGCATGTCCAGGTCCGCGAAGGCCTCCGCGGCGGGCAGCGCCGGGGTAATGGTCTTCGGCAGCGCGAACTCGCCCTGCTTCGCCGCGGGCCTGCGGCCAAAGCCGCCGGAGCGCCGGTCGGGCGCGCCGTAACGGCCGCCGCCCTGTCCGCCCTGGCGGCCCGGGGACTGCGAACGGAACCCGCCGCCGGAAGCGGTGGAGCCACCGGAGCGGGTGCGGGAGTATCGGTCGTTCGAGCGAGCTGTGCGATCGCGGTTCATACAGAACCCTTCCTCGATATGGCGCGTATCGAGGAATTCACTGGGCGACGAGCGGCGCAGGAATCGCAAGAACGGGCCGTTGACATACGTGTACCGAGCCCGGCTGCGAAGAATGAGCCGTACCGGACGCGGGAAAAACAACGAGCTGGGGCCCGCACCCGAAGGTGCGGGCCCCAGCTGCGCAAATGCGTCACAGCGCGTCAGCGCCGGAGCAGCGGGATCAGGCGGGGGTGATGTTCTCCGCCTGCGGGCCCTTCTGGCCCTGCGTGACGTCGAAGTTCACCTTCTGGCCTTCCTGCAGCTCACGGAAACCGCTGGAGGCGATGTTCGAGTAGTGGGCGAAGACGTCAGCGCCGCCGCCGTCCTGCTCGATGAAGCCAAAGCCCTTTTCCGCGTTGAACCACTTGACGGTGCCAGTAGCCATGTTTTTATCTCCTTCTGGGGGCAGTGCCCGGGGATTCGCACTGTGCGGATCCCGCGTCGCCGCGATGATTACCCCATCCGGAACAAAGCGCCGGAAAATACAAAAGCACGCTCATCGACACATTAAGTCGAAGAGAGCACTTGGAGTCTTTGGGAACCACAACTGCAACTGCTTCCACAGTAGCACGACGGAAGCGTCCGGGCGCGGCGAGTAATTACACTCCAGCGGATACGCCATAAACCCTTGTCGCGCATTGCATAGAATTCTGTGCCGACGGCAATAGATATTCACCCGTCCCCGGCGCCACATCCACCTGTCCCCGGCACCACGGAAGCCGGGGCGCACGCCCGGATCCGCCTCCTCAGGCGCCCGCCGCCCCGCCGGATTCGGTCGCGGGCCGGCGCAGTTCAGCGTTGAGCCGCAGGGCCTCTTCGAGCTGGTCCTCCAGGATCACGATGCGGCAGGCCGCCTCGATCGGCGTGCCGCCGTCGACGAGTTCACGGGCCCTGGCCGCGATTCGCAGCTGGTAGCGGGAGTAGCGACGGTGGCCGCCCCCGGACCGCAGAGGGGTGATCAGACGGGCCTCACCGATCGCCCGGAGAAAAGCGGGCGTTGCGCCGATCATCTCCGCGGCGCGGCCCATGGTGTAGGCGGGGTAGTCGTCGTCATCGAGCCGGTCGGTGGCGTGCGGAGGGGTTCCTGTGGGCATTTGCACCTGCCGCGTATCGCTGACTTCGTTGACCGAAAGAGAAAATCTCATTGTGCGAGCCATCGCTTCTATCATAGCCGCGACAGATTTCCCTGGTCCGGGCGGGGAAATTAGCTGCCCCGAACCGTGCAACCGGTCGACTCCCCGCAGACGCACCCCGCCGGCGCGCCCCGCATCGTCCGGTTGATCCGGTACGACGCAGGTCCGGCACGACGCAGGTGCGGCGCCGCAGGCCCCGCACCCCCAACACCCACTGACCGGCCGGTCAGTTGATGACGACCTGACCAGCAGTCATAATGCAGGTGTAGCCCTTCGCGCATCCCCCGTCGTGAAGGGCTACACCCATATGCGGACCATGCCCCTTTTGTCCGCGAACGACTTCACGGGCAGGGGACTCCCCTCGTGGTCCCCTACCCGTGTTTTTTCGAGTTAACAGTGACGCAGAGTGTTTGCGCAAGCCCGCTCCCGTGCAGCGTCCCGAACCGCCTCCCACACCGAGGACGCCATGTCAGGGGTCGTTACAGTACGAGCCCGTTGACCGAAATCGAAGACCGTGCGGCACCGGTCGGACGGGGCGGATACGTGGGGGCCCGATGGACAGCGGCGAGGAACGCACGCCGGAGCTGCGGACGTTGCAGCAGAAGGTCGAGTACATGGTCGAGAAGACGTTCCCCGGCCGGAAGATCTCGGGGCGGGTCTTCGCCGACCTGGTCAAGGAGCGCGGCGGGTCCCTCTCGCACAGCTACTTCTCCAACATCCTTGCCGGAAAGGTCACCCAGCCGTCCGAGGACATCCTCAAGGCGCTCGGTCTGGGCTTCGGCGTGGACTGGCGGTTCTTCAAGGAGGAGTCCGAGGTCGTCGATGATGTCGTCGCCGGTCTGCAGTTTCTCGCGAAGCGGCGTACAGGGGAGATAAGCGGACTGGCCGGGCGCGGCCTCGACGAGGACGGTCTCCCGCCGGAACTGCTGCAGTTCGCGCTCTCCCTGCTGGAGGACGCCAGGGACCGGCGGAGCGCCGGCGGCGACGGCGCCCACGGCGAGCCGGAGAAGTAGGTCTCCATGTCCCTGCGCGAACTACGGAAGGAGTGCGAGGCCGGGCTGGCCGACCTGCCCATTCCCGCCCCTTTCTCCATCGACGCACTGGTGGCGAACATGGAGGCGGCCCGTGGCCGCACCATCCTGCTGCACGAGATGCCCGACCGGCTGGCCCGCGTCAACGCCGCCTGCGGTCTACGGCTGAAGACCGGCGGGACCAGCTTTGTGCTCTACCGGCGCCGCCCGACCGCATACCAGACCCAGCACGTCATCCTGCACGAACTGTGGCACGAGTGGTTCGACCACGGCACCTCCCTCGACCCGGAGCAGCTCAGGCGGCTGCTGCCGGTCTTCGACACCTCGCTGATCACCCGGGTCCTCGGAGCCGAACCCCCGCCGCAACCGCCCGCCGCCGTTCCCCCACCGGTGGCCGCCACGATCGCCGACGCGCTCCGCTCGGTGGCCTCTGGTACGAGTTGATGACGGCCTTCCCCGACCAGCCCTTCGACCCCCCGGCCTCGCCGGCCCGCGGGCTGACCCGCTTCGACACCCCCGCGGACCTGCGCGTCGACCGCTGGGCCGCCGATATCGCGGACGCCGTCGAGAAGCTGCGCCACTACGTCCCCGACACCCTGCTGCAGGCCGCCAGGGCCGCCGCCGCGGACGGCACCCCGGACCGGGAGAAGGCCGGACCACTCGCCGACGCGTACTGGATCAAGGCGGCACTGCGGGCCAGGAGCACCGGAGTGCCCGCCTCGACCGCCGCGACGGTCGAGTCCCAGCACGCCACCGACCAGGACGGCGAGGTGACATGGCTGGTCCGGGTGGCCTCCGCGTACCGGACGGTCACGGAGGACCGGGCGGAACGGGTACTGGACCACGCCACGTCCACAGCATCCGGCGACGCCACCGAGCCGGCCCGCACACCCTCCCTGAAGGAGACAGCATGACCCCCACCGACACCACCGACGCCCCCGCATCGCCGAGCACCGGCGTCGCGCGGAGCGTCACCGATGTCTTCCAGCCACGCAACGTCCTGCTGGTCGGCATGCTCGGCATCGGCCTGGCCGCCGCCGGTCACTGGACCGGTCTGCTCTGGGGGTTCCTCGGTGCCCTGTGTGCCGGGATCGTTCCTGCCGGGTACATCGAATGGGAGCGCGGGCGCGGCACCTGGGGCGACCGTCATGTCGTCGACCGCACCAAGCGGGCCCCGATCTTCTTCGTCATCCTCGGTTCCGTAGGCGCCGGTTCGGTGGTGATGGTCCTCGGCCACGCCCCCACCGGCATCCTCGTGGCGATGCTCGCCCTCTGGGCGATGACCGTGATCCTCCTGGCCGTCAACACGGTCTGGAAGATCTCGGTGGACGCCGCGGTCGCCTCGGCCGTCGTCGCACTGCTCGCCCCGGTCCACTCGCCGTGGTGGCTGCTCGCGTACGCGATGACGGCCGCCGTGTGCTGGTCACGTGTCGCGCTCGGGTACCACTCGGTGGCGCAGACCGTCGCCGGGGCGTCGCTGGGGGCCACGACGGCGGGCGCGTTCCTGTTCGTCTGACCCGCGCCGGTCCGCCGGGCAGGGCCCCGTCCGGCGCCTGAGAACGGAACCCTCACCCCCGGTGGTGACGGAAGAACCACAGTTGAACCGATCGCCCGCGGGGTACAGGTGCCCCGTGCCGAACTTCGAGATCACCACCGCAAGCGCCGACGACCTCACGATGCTGACCGAATGGGCCCACGCGGAGGGCTGGAATCCCGGCCTGACCGACCGCCACGCCTTCTTCGCCGCCGACCCGCGCGGCTTCCTGATCGGCCGGCTCGACGGCGAACCGGTCTCCTGCGTCTCCGTGGTCCGCTACGGCTCCGGCTTCGGGTTCCTCGGCTTCTACCTCACCCGTCCCGAGCTGCGCGGCCGGGGCTACGGCATCCAGCTGTGGCGGGCCGGCATGGCACGGCTGGACGGGCGCAACGTCGGGCTGGACGGCGTGGTGGAACAGCAGCCCAACTACCGTAAATCCGGCTTCCGTTCCGTATGGACGAACATGCGTTACGAGGGCCTGCCCCCCGCTGCCCCGACCGCCCCGCCCGGCACCGCTCTCGTCGACGCCCGCACCCTCCCCTTCGGCCAACTGGCCTCCTACGACCGCCGCTTCTTCCCCGCCGACCGCGACAGCTTCCTCGCAGCGTGGATCGCCGGGCCCGCACGCACCTCGCTCGCCGCCGTCCGCGACGGGGAGCTGCGGGGCCTCGCCGTGATGCGCCCCTGCCGCACGTCGTCCCGCATCGGCCCCGTGTACGCGGAGTCGGCCGAGGTGGCGGGCGCCCTGGTCGGCGCGCTCGTCGCCACCGACCCCGGCACCCCGGTGGCGATCGACGTACCCGACATCAACCCGGCCGCCGTGCACCTCGCGGAACAGCTGGGCCTCACCCCGTCGTTCGAGACCGCCCGGATGTACACGGGCCCGACACCGGACGTCGACCACGCCGGACTGTTCGGCATCACCAGCCTGGAGCTGGGCTGACCTGTCGTCCCTTCCGGCGGCTGCCGGGATCAGGAGGTGGCGCGGGGGCGGGTGCGCGAGGCCAGTACCGCTATGTCGTCCTCCGCACCCGGTCCGAACCGTTCGAGGACGTCGTCCAGCAGGTCCTCCAGGCTCCCGCCCGCGGGCAGGGTCAGTTCCCTGAGGCGGCCGACTGAGATGTCTATGTCCTCGCCGCGCCGCTCCACCAGACCGTCGGTGTACATGAACAGCACCGTGCCCGGCCCGAACTCCACCGGCGTCGTCCGGTACCCGCCGAAGCCGGTGCCCAGCGGCGGGCCCACCGGTACCTCGTCGCACACCCTGGTTCCCGCCTTCCCCGGGTCGATGAGCACCGGCGGCAGATGCCCGGCGCTCGCCACGTCGCACGCCCCGCCGAGCCGGTCGACGACGGCCAGCAGACAGGTCGCCGCCCGGTCCAGCCCGGACCGTTCGACCATCCGGTCCAGCTGTTCCAGGATGCGGTGCGGCGGCAGATCGTCGTCGGCGAGCATCCGCAGCAGCGAGCGGTAGTGGCTCATGGCGACCGCCGCCTCCACCCCGTGGCCCATCACATCGCCCATCGCCTTCAGATGCCGCCCGTCCCGCAGCGGGATGACGTCGAACCAGTCGCCGCCGACCATCACGCTCCGGTCGGCCGGCAGATAGCGGGTGGCGATCTCGATGTGCGGGTGCGGCGGGCGCGGCTCGGACAGCAGGGAGCGCTGCAGCTCCAGGGCGATGGTGTGCTCGTGGGCATACCGGCGGGCGTGGTCGAGATCGACGGCGGCCCGGCCGGCGAGTTCCCGGGCGACCACCACGTCCTCGTCCGTGAAGACCGGTGAGTCCCCCGCCCGGATCAGGCCGAGGACGCCGAGCGGACGGCCGCGTACGGCGAGGGGCACGATGACCGCCGAATGCATCCCCAGGGCACGGTAGGCCGCGACCCGTTCGGGGGCGGGGGCGGAGCGGGCGAGCTCTTCGTCGGTCGTGTGGTTCTCCACGACCGGCTGGTTGGCCGCCAGACAACGCTGGACGGCCGCGCCCTCCTGGTAGTCGACGTACTCACCGGTCAGTCCGAACCCCGGCAACTCGGCGCGCAGCCCGGCCACCGCCGTCAGCGCCGCTCTGCGCAGCCGCAGCACACCGGCGGGCGCGGGGCGCACCGGGGCGGCGACGTCGGGCGGGAACACCTCGACCGTGGCGAGGTCCGCCAGCCCCGGCACGACGAGGTCGACGAGTTCCGCGCAGGTCGTGTCCATGTCGAGCGTGGTGCCGATCCGGGCGGCCGCGGTGTCGATCATGGTCAGATGCCTCCGGGCCTGTTGCAGCTCGCGCCGTCCATTGTCCGAGGCCATGACCTCCAGCACGATCCCGGCCACGCCCACGATCCGCCCGCCGACCTCCAGCCGGTGGTACGCCCCGTGCCAGTACCGCCGGACCGAGCCCGCCGCGGCGGCGGTGACTCCGCTGGACGTGATCTCGCGGGGCTTCCCGTCGGCGAGCACGGCTCGCATCATGTCCTCGCCCACGTCGACTCCCGGGAGGACCTCGGAGACGGTGCGTCCGAGGTGTTCGGCGGCCGGAATGCCGTTGAGCCGTTCGAGGGCCGGGTTGACGTACAGATACCGCAGCCCCGTGTCGAGCACGCCCACCCCTGCCATGGTGCCGTCGACCAGAGCCGCCAGGGTCGTGGGGTCGAACGGCACCGCGCTGTCGGCGTACGCATCGGCCTGCACGTCAACCTCCTGGGACGGACACGGACGTCCCGCTGCCCGGCATTCAATCGTCGACCGCCCGCCCCCGCCGCGCATCCGCAGCCGGGCCCCGTCACGTCCTCATTCGCCGGACGGGCCCGGGCTTCCCCCTCGGTGCACGTGCGGCCCTCCGGCCCCCTCCGGCTTCCCGCGGGGCACCAGCAGCCCGGACGACCGCGCACGCCGCTGCCGCCGCCGCGCACACCGTGAAGCGTCCGCGAACCCGCTCACTCCCCGCGCGCGACCATCCCCAGCGCGGTGGCCGTGGCCGTGACGAAGACCGCTCCGAGCCCGCACGCGGCCACCGCGAGACCGGGCAGCAGCCCGCCGACACGGCCGCGCCCGGGTGTCCGCCGTACGCGGCAACGCCGACGTCATCGCCCTGCGCAACCTCGTAGCCGCCGAACTCCACCGCTTCCCGGAACTCGCCGGGGCATGACAGCACCACGGCGCCGCGGGTCACCACCCGGCCGTGGCCGACGCCCTGCGCAGCCTCGCGGAACGGGGCCGGCGGAACATCCCCGACCTCGAAACGGCGATCATTCAGCTGTACGCGCTACTGGTCTTCCCTCACATGGTCTTCAGCTCGTACGGAACAGCCCTCGACGACGCCACCACGGACCGTCTGATCACGAGCGGCGTCGACATGTTCCTGGGCCACTACGCCCCGGGGGCGGCGGCTCGCAGGCGGGGGCCTCAGGCGAGCGGGTGCGATGTCCGGCCGGACGCCTCGTCGATCTCGTCGTGCGCCTTCGTCAGCATCTTCATCGCCAGCTCATTGAGTGCTCTGGCTCCCGCGATCTCCTCGCCGACCCTCGGCTGATCCTTGTCGGAGGGGTGACGGCTCGCATATCCATGAGCCCGCACCTCGTTCCCGTCCGGAAGCCGCACCAGGGCGGCCGCACGGGTGCGGTGGGTGTCCTCCTCGAATTCCAGGTCCACATGCCACCCGACAGTTGTGTGCACCATGACGATCACCTCCCTACCAGGGTGCGCCCGTTCCCCCGCCCCTGCACCACGACACCTCCCCCACCGCCCGCTATAGGCTCCGCGTCGTGAGCGTCGACGTAGAGATCGTCCGTGAAGCGACTGGGGAGATCGTGGCCGCCTTCGCCCGGCTGTTGCCCCAACTGTCCTCGACCGCACGGCCGCTGGATCACGAGGCGGTCGACCGGCTGGTGCGGTGCGAGACGAACACGGTGCTCGTCGCTCGTGCCGCGGGCAGCGTCGTCGGAACACTGACGCTGCTTCTGCTTCCCGTGCCGACCGGGCTGCGGGCCCGTATCGAGGACGTCGTGGTCGACACCGAAGCGCGCGGGCAGGGGATCGTGGCCCTGCTGACACAGGAGGCGCTGACGCCGGCCCGGGAGGCGGGCGCGCGGACCGTCGACCTCACCTCCCGGCCGGACCGCGCCGCCGCGAACCGGCTGTACGAGCGTCTGGGCTTCCGGGCGAGGGAGTCGACGGTCTACCGATTCCCGATGGACGGCCCGGAGCTGCGCCCGGTCCGGGCGTAGTCCGGCCGGTCGAGGTCCAGCGGTCGAGGTCGAGGGTTCCACGCGTCGCCGCAGCGTCCGGCGGGAGCCGGAGTGCGGTCGCGACCGCCTCGGGGAGCGGGGCCAGGCCCAGCAGGCCGGTGGCGATCCGTGTCGTCAGCGCGTGCCAGGTCCGGGCCCGCCGGAGCATCGCGTGGTCGCTGCGCCGGATCGCGACCAGACAGGTGCGGGCACCGGCGCGGCGGGCGCGGCCGGTGAAGGACTGGGATGCCCGGGGGCTCGTGATGCGGTCGCGGGTGCTGTGCAGCAGGACGACATCGCGGCCGCCGAGTTGGGTGACCGGATCGTCGGCCAGACACCACGGGGCGAGACCGACCACCCCGCGTACCAGCGGATGACCGGCGGCGCGCAGGGCGGCGCGGGCGCCCATCGAGTGGCCGACCAGGACCACCGGGATCTCGCCGGCCTCGCGGCGCAGGGCGTCGAGGGCGGCTATGACGTCGTGGAAGGGGTCCTCGCGGGGGCCGTTCCAGCCGCGGTGGGTGTAGCGGGCGGTGCGTACGAGAACGTCCGTTGCACCGTCGCCCGTCGCCGCGGCGATGGCCCGCGCGAACGGGCGCATCCGCACGGCGGGCAGGTTCAGCGGGCCGGGCGGGGGCGGGCCCAGGCCCGTCTCCGCGCCGCCGTGCAGCAGGAACACGGCCGCGGACGGGCGGACGGCGGACGACGGTTCTGTCATATGTGCCTCCTGATGCGGGAGCCGGACCCGTAACGAGCATGCTGTACGGAACACGAACCGGAAGACTTCCGCAGTACCGGAGCACGGAGGAAACGACATGGGATCGTCACCACAACTCGGCCGTACCGTCCAGGACTTCACACTGCCGGGCGGTGCGCTGACCGGCGAGACGTATCAGCGCCGCGACTACACCCTCTCCGCCGCACGCGGCCGTGCCGTGGTCCTCGCGTTCTACCCGGGCGACAACACGACCGTGTGCACCAAGCAGCTCTGCTCGTACTCCTCGGGCGTGGAGACCTTCGGCGAGCTCGACGCGGAGGTCTGGGGAATCAGTCCACAGGGTGTGGACAGCCATGAGTCGTTCGCCCGCGCCCACGGGCTGCGGATGCCGCTGCTCGCGGACGCCGGACGGGAGATCGCCCGGGCGTACGGCGTCGCGGCGCCCGGGATCGGGGTGCGTCGTGCGGTCTTCCTCGTCGGGCCGGACGGCGTACTGCGCTGGAAGCATGTCGCCCTGCTCGGAGCCACGTTCCAGTCACTGGACACGCTGACCAAACACCTGTCCGGCATCAAAACTGCGTAAAAGATTGCCGGAACCCGGCAGTATCCGTTGCCGGGTGTGTATGGGATCATCCACCCAGTTCGACAGAAATGTTCGGGGGATTTCGCAGACCGGGGAGGGTGATCACATGACCGTGTTTCTCGGTCTCGGCATTGCGGGAATCGTTCTGCTCGCCCTGTCCCTGATCTTCGACGGCATCCTCGAAGGTCTCTTCGGAGGAGTACTGGACGGCCTCTTCGACGGCCTACTGTCCCTCCCCGTCATCGCCGGATTCCTCTCGATGCTCGGCTTCGGCGGCGCGATCGTGCTCGGCACCACCGGCGCCGGCACGGTCGTCGCAACCGCCGCCGGAGCGCTGGCCGGGATCGTCGCGGCCTGGCTGACCTGGAAGTTCAGCCGGTCCCTGATGCGGGACCAGAGCAGCGTCACACCGCGCGGCGACGATCTCGTCGGTACGTCCGGGTCGGTCGTCACGGCCATCCCGGCCGACGGTTACGGCGAGGTCCTGCTGCGACTCGCGGGGCAGACCGTGAAGTTGGCGGCGAAGAGCCCGGTGCCGGTCGAACGCGGCACCGAGATCTGGGTGGAGGCCGCGCTGTCGACCACCTCGGTCGCGGTCCGCCCCGTCGAGCGCTGACCACCGCCCGAGCCGATACACCGCCCGAAATCAAGCTGCCGTCCCCGCAGGGAGGCAGGGGGGACACTCTTATGAGCCCAGTCGTGACCGCAGTCATAGGAGTCGTCGTACTCCTGGTACTGCTCGCCCTCGTCGTCATCACCCGCTACAAGGTCGCCGGGCCCAGCGAGGCGTTCATCATCACGGGACGCCGCGGCAAGAAGTCGACCGACCCGGTGACCGGCCGCACCAGCATCGACAACAGCGGCCAGAAGGTCGTCGTCGGCGGCGGAGTCTTCGTCGTCCCGTTCGTCCAGCAGAAGTTCACCCTGGACCTGTCCAGCCGGCACATCCCGGTGGCCGTGCGCGGAGCCGTCACCCTGCGCGGTGTGAAGTCCCACCTCGAAGGCGTCGCGATCGTCAAGGTCGGTGGCAGCGAGGAAGCGATCCGGGCCGCGGCACAGCGATTCCTGCAGCAGCAGGACGGCATCGTCGGCTTCACCCAGGAGGTGCTCTCCGGCGCACTGCGCGCCATCGTGGGCCGGATGTCGGTCGAGGACATCATCCGCGACCGTGCCGCGTTCGCCGGCCAGGTCGCGGAGGAGGCCGAGGCCAGCCTCTCCGGGCAGGGCCTGATCCTGGACGCCTTCCAGATCCAGGACATCACCACCGAGGGCTCCTACCTCGAAGACCTCGGCCGCCCCGAGGCCGCCCGTGCCAAGCAGGAGGCGGACATCGCCGAGGCGATCGCCAAGCGCGCCTCCGAGCAGGCCCGGCTCAAGGCCGCCGAGGAGATCGCGATCGCCGAGCGGACCTTCTACCTCAAGCAGGCCGAGATCAAGGCCGAGACGGAAGCCGCCGCGGCCAAGGCCAATGCGGCGGGCCCGCTCGCCGAGGCGGCCCGCCAGCAGGAAGTCCTCGCGGAGCAGGAGAAGGTCGCCCAGCGCCAGGCCGCACTGACCGACCGCGAACTCGACACCAAGGTCCGCAAGCCCGCCGACGCCGCCCGCTACCAGGCAGAGCAGGAGGCCGAGGCCCGCCGGATCGCCCAGGTCAAGGAGGCCGAGGCGGACGCCGAGCGCTCCCGGCTGACCGGTCAGGGCGAGAAGCTGCACCGCTCGGCCCTCGCCGACGCCGTACGCATCGAGGGCGAGGCGGAAGCCGCGGCCATCGCGGCGAAGGGCGCGGCCGAGGCCGAGGCCATGCAGAAGAAGGCGGACGCCTTCGCCCGGTACGGCGACGCGGCCGTGCTCCAGATGCTGGTCGAGGTGCTGCCGCACGTCGTAGCCAAGGCGTCGGAGCCGCTGAGCGCCATCGACAAGATGACCGTGATCTCGACGGACGGCGCGAGCCAACTGTCGCGTACGGTCGCGGACAACGTCGCCCAGGGCATGGAACTCCTCAGCTCCACCACGGGAGTCGACCTGGCGTCCCTGCTGAAGAACCTCAAGGGCGGTGCGGCTGCCGCGCCTTCGGCCGATCTGCCCGACGCCGCCCCCGCCGCATCCGCCAACGGGAAGATCGAGATCACCGACTGACCCGGCCGCACCCCGCCCGTGCCCGGCCGGCACCGCACCGGCCGGGCACGCGCACGTCCGGACCGGTGGAGCCCGGCGTCAGTCCGCCAGATCCACCCGCACCGTCAGCAGGTTCGTGCCCAGGGCCCGCACCACGGCGCTGTTGTAGCGCGGCAGCCTCTTGAGCCGGGCGCGGGCGTCGTCCTCGGGAAGGGGGTGGGCGGTGCCGGTGTGCCACTGGCCCTTGATGCGGACCCGGACCCGGGGGTCGGCCTGGATGTTGCGTACGTACTGCGACTTCTCGCCGTACTCCGAGACCAGCCAGAACTCCTGGCCGACGCGGCTGCCGCCGACCGGGGTGCGGCGCGGTAGGCCGGAGGTGCGGCCCCTCGTCTCCAGGAGGGTCTGCGACCGCGACTGCCTGGCGAGCGGGTTGACGACATGCCGCTGGAACGACGTGACCGCCCGGAACTTGAGCTCTCGGCTGCGCGACATTCTCGGCCCTTCCGCCGGTTGCTGCGGTCGCCCGGAAGGTGGCCTCGGCCACACACCGGTCCGGGTGAGTTTAGTCATGGGCCCCGTCCCGCGCCCGTTCGCCGGAGGCGGCGGGAGCCTCCGGTTAAGGTAATGCGCAGCTAAAGAGATCACCAAGTACGTCAATGAACCGCCGTACCTTTCGGGAGGAAGCCATGGGAACCCACCGCACCACGCTGCCCGGAGTCGGTGTGCAGTACGACTACACGACCGAGTCGGGACAGCACATTTCCGTCGTCGTCCACCACGACGGGCGGCGGTTCATCGGCTTCTACGACCAGGACGATCCTGATTCGTGCCGGCTCTCGGTACCCCTGACACCGCAGGAGGCCACCGGCCTCGCGCACCTCATCGACTCCGCGCCGATCGACGCGGTACGGACCGAGGGCATCGATCTCGTCACCGAGCACATACCGCTCGGGACGCGCTCTCCGTACGGCGGGCGGCTGCTCGGGGACACCCGGGCGCGGACGCGGACGGGGGCCTCGATCGTGGCCGTGCTGCGGACGCACAGCGCGCATCCGTCGCCCGGGCCGGACTTCCGGCTGGCCATCGGGGACACGCTCGTTGTCGTGGGTACGCGTGAGGGTGTCGACGCGCTCTCCGAGATCATCGCGGAGGGCTGACCGTGCACGACACGACCGCGCTGCTGGTGGAGCTCGGCTCCGTCATCCTGGGACTCGGAATCATCGGGCGGTTCGCCGGGCGAATAGGGCTCTCGCCGATCCCGCTCTATCTGCTGGCGGGGCTCGCCTTCGGGGAGGGCGGGCTGCTGCCGCTCGGAGCCAGTGAGGAATTCACCGCCGTCGGCGCCGAGATCGGCGTCATTCTGCTGCTGCTCCTGCTCGGTCTCGAGTACAGCGCCTCGGAGCTGGTGACGAGTCTCAAGACGCAATATCCCTCCGGCGCCGTGGACTTCGTGCTCAACGCGACCCCGGGGGCGGTGGCGGCGCTGCTGCTCGGATGGGGGCCCGTGGGAGCCGTCGCACTGGCCGGTGTCACCTGGATCTCGTCGTCCGGGGTCATCGCGAAGGTGCTCACCGATCTGGGGCGGCTGGGGAACCGGGAGACGCCCGTCATCCTCGGTGTTCTGGTCATCGAGGACCTGTCGATGGCCGTCTATCTGCCGCTGCTCACCGCGATGCTCGCGGGCGTGGGCTTCGCCGGGGGCAGCATCGCGCTGCTCATCGCGCTCGGCACCGTCGGGTTCGTGCTCTATCTGGCGCTGCGGCACGGGCGGCTGATCAGCCGGGCCGTGTCCTCCGACAATCCGGAGATGCTGCTCCTGGTCGTGCTCGGACTGACCGTCCTGGTGGCCGGCGTGGCACAGGAATTGCAGGTCTCCGCGGCCGTCGGGGCGTTCCTGGTCGGTATCGCGCTCTCGGGCGAGGTCGCCGAGGGAGCGCGCAAGCTGCTGACGCCGCTGCGGGATCTGTTCGCCGCCGTCTTCTTCGTGTTCTTCGGACTCTCCACCGATCCGGCCGAGATTCCGCCGGTACTGCTTCCGGCGGCGCTGCTGGCCGTCGTCACCGTCCTCACCAAGATCGGCACCGGGTGGTACGCGGCCCGGCGGGCCGGGATCGGTTCGCGCGGGCGGTGGCGGGCCGGCGGAACGCTCGTCGCACGCGGCGAGTTCTCCATCGTCATCGCAGGCCTGGCCGTGGCGACCGAGCCCCGTATCGGGCCCATCGCCACCGCGTACGTCCTCATCCTCGTCATCGTCGGACCGCTCACCGCCCGCTGGACCCAGCCGGCTGTGGCCCGGATCCAGGCGTGGCGGAACCGGGACGGCAAGGACGGGACACGGGCCGGTGAAGTTCCCGCGGCCCGTCCGGCGCCCGCCGCGCAGGAGGAGTTCGTCTCCTCCGCCGACTGAGAGCCTGTCGGGTGACCTCTGATCGGGCGGCCACCCGACGGGCTCTGAGGTCAGACGTCGTGGTGGGCGGGGAGGTCGGACGTCCAGCCCAGCGGGTACCCGTCCGGGCCGTCCCCCGGCACGGGCGGTTCGCCGCCGGCCACGGCGAACGCGGTCAGCGCGTCGATCAGGGCGCTGCGCTGCTCCGGGGCGAGGCGTTCGACGATCGCGACGATCTCCCGGCGGCGGCCCGCCGTGACCTCCTCGACCAGCCGGCGGCCCTCGGAGGTCACCCGCAGCACCGTCTCGCGGCGGTTGGCGGGGTTCACCTCCCGCTCCGCGAGACCGGCGGCGATCAACCGGTCCAGCATGCGCATCGCGGTCGACGGGTTCACCCCGAGCCGTTCGGCGAGCGTCACCAGCTTGGCGTTCCTGTTCGTGGACAGCACGACAAGGAGCCGGAACTGGGGCAGCGTCACCCTGTCCTCCACCGCCGCAAGCGAACGCGCGGAGACGGCGACGAGAAGCCTGGAAGCCGTCAGTACGGCGCGCGTCACCTCGTCGACGTCATCGTCCCCGCCCCGGTCCGGGGGTCGGTCCTCACGTGTCTGTTCGTGCGCGGCCACGCCTCTTTGTACCGCGCCGGCCGGTGGTACTCGAATCGGTACGCGCCTTCGCGCGCCGGGCGCCCAGAAACGTTTGGACTGTGCAACGTTTGCATAGGGGCGTGGACGGCTGCCGGCGCGCCGGCGAGCCGGTCCCCTTCGTACGGCTCATAGCGGGGTCGCCGCGTGCAGGATCCGCACCAGCGTCACCGCCGCGTTGAGCGACGAAAGCGCCGAGACCACCGTGCCCGCCGTCGCGACGAGTGCCGCCAGGGCGGCATGGGCGGACGACGGGGGCCACAGCCGGGCCTGCGGAACCGGGGCGAGCAGCGCCGCCACCCGGCGCGGTATGGGGCCCGCCACCGAAGCGGAGCTCGCGAAGGCGGCGAAGCCGACCGAGGCGTCCGGGGCCCGGTGCGAGAACAGCGCCGCCTTGCCGACCGCGACCGCCACCACACGCCGGTCGCCGACCGCACGTGCGGCCTCCTCGTCCGCCCATCGTTCGGTGCTGAACGCCACCGCCGTGCGCAACGGCAGCAGGAACGGGTTGGCGCGCGCCGCGAGTTGGGCGGCCAGCAGATAGCGGTGGTGCCGGGCGGCCAGATGGGCCCGCTCATGGGCGATCAGGGCCCGGCGCTCACGGGCGTCCAGACACCGGGTCATCGCGGTCGAGACGACGACCCGGCCCGGGTTGCCGGGCAGCGCATAGGCGTACGGCTCCGGGTCCGGGAGCACGGCGACATCGTCCGAGGTGACGGAAGGCGCGGCGGACAGGGCGCGGCCGGCACGGATACGCAGCCGCACATGGCGGTACACCGTCCACCCGCACGCCCCGATCAGCGCCGCCAGCACGCCGATCGCGACGATGCCCGCGTTCACCTCGTACGGCACCGCGTCCCGCACCTGGGGGTCCGACCAGCTGTCCGGCAGTGGATTGCCCGGGAGCTGGGCCGTACCGACCACCACCAGCAGGCCCAGACACAGCGTGCTGCACAGAGCGAGCAGCGTGCCGACGACGGCGAGCAGCCTGGTCGCGCTGCGGGGGTGCAGATGCTGTTCGGCGAGGCGCGCGATCGGCAGTGCGGTCAGCGGCAGCACGAGCGGCAGATAGACGAAGACACCCATCGGACCGCTATCGGCCTTCCGTGCCGAGGGGGTCATCCGGGTCGTCCGGGGCAGCCGCGCGGGCCAGGAGCGCGCGCAGCCGTTCCTCGTCACCGGGGGACAGGGCCGAGATGAAGTGGGCGAGCACGGCGTCCCGGTCCCGCTCGCCGTCAAGTACGCGGCGCATCCGCAGAGCCGCGAGACCGGCCTCGTCGGAGGCGGATGTCCAGGTGTAGGAGCGGCCCTCGCGGGACCTGGTCACGGCGTTCTTCGCGTAGAGGCGGGAGAGGATCGTGATGACGGTGGTGTACGCGAGGTCGCCGTCGAGATGTTCCTGCACCCAGCCGGCCGTCGCGGGGCCGTTCGCCGAGTGCAGTACGGCGAGGACCTGGGCCTCCAGTTCGCCCTGCCCGCGCCTGCGGAGCCGCCGGCTGTCGGGACGTACGGGATCGGGGCTCACGGCGTCGGGCACTTCCTCGTGGGGCGGCTCGTTGTCCGGGTGGTGGCCGGGCCTGGCCGAGTCCATCTGGGGTCCGCCCTTCTGCGATACCGCGTCAGCCGCGGCGTCGCAGCATCCTACTTACCGACGCTTCCGGGACACAGCGGGCGCCCGTCCTGCTAACTTCTACACGTCTGTAGAGTTGGAATTCATTCCGGCAACACAACGCAACGCAACGTATGGAGACGTCATGGCACTGTGGGATCGGATCAAGGAATCCGCTTCGTCGATGCAGTCGCAGCTGGAAGCGAAGAAGAACGACCTGAAGAGCGGCGCGTTCCGTGACGCGAGCATGGCCATGTGCGCCCTGGTCGCGGCGGCCGACGGTTCCATCGACCCGTCCGAGCGCCAGCGTGTCGCCTCGCTGATCGCCTCCAACGAAGTTCTGCAGAACTTCCCGGCGGACGATCTGCAGCGCCGCTTCAACGACTACGTGAACAAGCTCACCGCCGACTTCGCCTTCGGCAAGGTCAGCGTGCTCCAGGAGATCGGCAAGGCGAAGAAGAAGCCTGCCGAGGCGCGTGCCGTCATCCAGATCGGCATCGTCATCGGCGGCGCCGACGGCGACTTCGACAAGACGGAGCAGGCCGTCGTCCGGGAGGCGTGCTTCGCGCTCGACCTCCCGCCGCACGAGTTCGACCTCTGAGCCTCCCCCTGCTCGAAGGACCGGCTCCGCCCGGTCCCACCCCATACCGCCGGAACGACGGACCGACTGACCACCGGTCCGCGCCCGGCAGGCCGGAGGTGTGCTACTCCCCCGATGCACACCTCCGGCCACCCCCTTCCGAGACCCCGCAGCACGCATCAGCGTCGCGTCACGGGTGCGAGCTCTCGCGTCAAGTGCGCGTCAGGGCCGTACCGTCTCCCCTCGCGTACGGGCATAACGTGATGGGTGCAGCACCCATGCACCCGGGCCCGTCGAGGAGGCACACCATGTCCGACCGCAGCGGAACGGACGACCCCGAACCTCTTGAACCCGGCCCGGCCGGACCGCTTTTCGTCCCCGTCCGGCCGGGACCGGCCGGTTGCCCCACCGGATGGACGGCACGGTTCTTCTGTACGCCGCTGGGCGACCGCACAGCCGTCGGTTTCACCTCCGCGCACCGGCTCGCCACCACCCTGGGCGACGGTCAGCCCTGGATCAGGCTCTCCGAACCGGCCCTGCGCGCGCTCGGCATGCCACTCGGTGTCACCGCCCTCACCATCGATCCCCAACTGACCGCGCAGGCCCCCGGACGGGCCGGCGCCGCTGCGGCCGGGGCCCGTCGACGCAGCCCGTATCCGAGGTCCGAGACCACCGCCGGCACCCGGTGCGGGCGTTGAGGAAGAGGCGGAAGGGCCACGGCCCCCGCGAATGAGGTCACGGACCCCGCAGGTGGGGCGTCGGTGCGGGCCGGGTCACGCGGGTCACACCTCCTTGGCCGGCCAGTCCAGCAGCCGGGCGCCGATGACCGCCGTCTGCAGGGTGTAGCGGTGCACCGGGTCGGACGGATCGGAACCGGTCAGCTGATGGATCCGCTCCAGCCGGTACGTGAGCGCCCGCACGCTCAGTGACAGCCGACGGGCCGTCTCGGCGGACACACAGCCCGCGTCGAAGTAGACGGTGAGCGTCTTCAGAAGGGGTTCGGCGCCGCCGCGCGCCTGCTGAAGGGGGCCCAGCTGACTGCGCACCAGATCTGCCATCGCCTGCCGGTCCCGGGTCAGCACCGGGTAGACCAGCAGGTCGGCGGCGTACAGCACCGGATCGTCCAGATCCATCCGTTCCGCGAGACCGAGCGCGTCGAGCGCCTCGTCGTACGACTGGACGACGCCTCCGGGGCCCGGGTGCGCGCGGCCGACGGCGACCCGGCCGCCGTCCGTCGCCGCGTGCGACTGCTTGGCGAAATACCGCAGGACATCGGGCTGGCTGCCGGGGGCGATACAGACCAGCCGCCCGTCCTTCGTCGTGATCAGGATCTTCCGGCCGCTGAAGCGCGTGAGCAGCGCCGCCTCGACCGTGCGCGGCACGGAGTCGGTCTCCGTGTACGCCTCCGGGCCCGTCGCCACCGCGACCGCGTGGGCGCGCGAGAGGCGCAGCCCGAACCGGGTGGCCCGCTCGGCGAGCCGGCCCAGATCGCTGCGCCCGTACAGCAGATCGTCGATGAACTCGCGGCGCGCCGCCTCCTCGCGCCGAACGGTGAGCCGCTGGGCCCGCTCGAAGCCCGCGGCGAAGGCGTCGACGGCCTGTTCGACCGCGGCCAGTACGGAGTCGGCGGACGCGTCATCGGCAGAGGCGGCCTGCGGCCAGGCGGTGCGGGTCGCCGCGAGATGGAGGCCGACCAGGGCGCGCAGCTGGAATCCGGCCTCGGCCGCCTCCCGGCCCAGGAGCCGGCGGGTGTCCAGCTCGTCCCGGGTCAGCCGACGGCCGGTGGCGGCGACATCGGCCAGAATGCGGGCGTAGTCCCCCAGATACTCGTCGGAAATCTCCGGCTCCGGCACGCACACTCCTCAAGTCCTGACGCGACGTTGACACTCACCCAACGCATACCGGCCAGTGCCGGTGCCCGGCATCAAGGACGTACAAAGATTGCCGGACTCCGGCAGTGCGATACATGGCCCCGAGTGACACGATCGATCAGCACCAACCGGGGGAACACGGGGGATACGGGGGAAGACCCGGCTGCTGCGGCACCGCTCTGTGCGGTACCGCAGCACCGGGGTCACCACCGGACCGCCCGCAAGGAACAGGGGGCGGACCGATGCAGGAGTTCCTGAGTGCGGCGACCGCCTTTCCAGCCGTCCTGTTCGGCGCCGCGCTGGGTGTCGTCGTCTTCTTCTGGCTCCTCGTGCTGGCCGGTGCGGCCGACCACCACTCCTTCGACGGAGACCTCGACACCGACATGGCCGGGATCGGCGGGGTGCCGGTCACCGTCTCGATGTCCGTGATGGTCGTCGTCGGCTGGTTCACGAGCCTGACCGGTACGGTCCTGCTGCACCGCAGCGGTGCCACCGGCATCACCCGCGCGTGGCTCGCCTGTGCCGTGTTCGCCGGGGCGCTGCTGATCGCCTGGGCCGTGATGCGGGTGCTGGTGCGCCTGGTGCGCCGGCGTTTCCCGGACGAGCCCCCTCCGTCGCGACAGGACTTCCTCGGCCGGGTCTGCACGATCCGTACCGGTTCCGTCAGCTCCGACTTCGGTCAGGCCGAGGTCGCGGCGGCCGACGGTTCCACCGCGACCGTCCAGGTCAGGCTGCTCGGCCCGGCGGATGACGCGGTTCTCACCTCGGGCAGTGCGGGGCTTCTGTACGCGTACGACGACGAGGGCGAGTTCTTCTGGGTCTCGCCGTACGACAAGGCGCTGGACCCGGGACCACCGAAGCCGCGCACGAACCCGCGCCCGGATGCGCGCCGGACTCCGCGTCGCTCCGGCTGACCCTCCCGCCCGTCGCAGCCGCATCGCCGAAACCACCCGGCCGCCCTGCCGCCCGGCAACCGGGGCGGAAACCTCTGACCTCTCCACCTTCCTCACCAGCCGCCAAGGACTGTCATGGATGCCATCACCCTGGGCTTCGGTGTGCTCGTAGCCGTTGTCCTGCTCATCGCCGTCGCCCTGCTTCTCGTCATCAGCCGGCTCTTCCGCAAGGTGGAACAGGGCAAGGCCCTGATCATCTCCAAGACCAAGAAGGTCGATGTCACCTTCACCGGGGCCGTCGTCCTGCCGGTGCTGCACAAGGCCGAGTACATGGACATCTCGGTGAAGACCATCGAGATCCGGCGCACCGGGCGCGAGGGCCTGATCTGCCAGGACAACATCCGCGCCGACATCCACATCAACTTCTTCGTACGTGTCAACAAGACCGTCGAGGACGTCATCAAGGTCGCCCAGTCCATCGGTACGGAGCGGGCCAGCGACAAGGTCGCGATCCAGGACTTCTTCGCCGCGAAGTTCGCCGAGGCGCTCAAGACCGTGGGCAAGCAGCTGGACTTCGTCGATCTGTACACCAAGCGCGAGGAGTTCCGGGACCGGATCATCCGGGTCATCGGTACGGACCTGAACGGCTATCACCTCGACGACGCCGCGATCGACTTCCTTGAGCAGACGCCCATGACGCAGCTCGACGGCGCCAACATCCTCGACGCACAGGGCATCCGCAAGATCACCGAGCTGACGGCGATCGAGCACGTACGCACCAACGAGTACCAGCGCACCGAGCAGAAGGAGATCACCCGGCAGAACGTCGACGCCCGCGAGACCATTCTGGAGCTGGAGCGCCGGCAGGCCGAGGCCGAGATCAAGCAGCGCCGCGAGGTCGAGACGCTGCGGGCCCGGGAGGAGGCCGCGACCGCCCGGGTCCAGGAGGAGGAACGGCTCGGCGCCCAGACCGCGTTCATCCGTACCGAGGAGCAGCTCGGCATCCAGCGCGAGAACCAGGCCCGGGAGATCGCCGTCGCGCAGAAGAACCGTGAGCGTGTCATCGCCGTGGAGAACGAGCGCATCGAGAAGGACCGGCTGATCGAGGTCATCGGCCGCGAGCGGCAGACCGAACTCAACCGGATCGCCGCGACGAAGGAGGTCGAGGCCGAGCGCCGCGAGGTCGCCGATGTGATCCGGGAGCGGATCGCCGTGGACCGTACGGTCGCCGAGCAGGAGGAGTCCATCAAGACCCTGCGGGCCGTCGAGGAATCGGAGCGCACCCGGAGGTCGGTCATCATCGCCGCCGAGGCGGAGGCCCAGGAGAAGCTGGTCAAGGACATCAAGGCCGCGGAGGCCGCGGAGGCCGCGGCCACCCACCTGGCCGCCGAGCAGCTGACGCTCGCCGAGGCCCGGCTGAAGACCGCGGACCTGGACGCCCAGGCGAAGCTGCGGCTGGCCGAGGGCATCCAGGCAGAGTCCGCGGCGCCCGGACTCGCCGAGATTCAGGTACGTGAAGCGGAGGCCGACGTCATCGAGAAGGCCGGTCTCGCCGAGGCCGAGGCCGCGTCCGCCCGTCTCAGGGCCGAGGCGGAGGGGGCCAGGCTCAAGGCGCTCGCGGCGGCGGAGGGTACGCAGGCCCAGGCGACGGCCGACGCGGCGATGATCGGCGAGAAGCTGAAGGCCGAGGCGGCGGGGCTCACCGAGAAGGCGGCCGCGATGGCGGCGCTGGACGACGCGTCGCGCGGGCACGAGGAGTACCGGCTGCGGCTCGCCGCGGAGAAGGAGATCCGGCTGGCCGGGCTCGATGTGCAGCGGCAGGTCGCCGAGGCGCAGGCGACGGTACTGGCGACGGGTCTGGAGAACGCCGACATCGACATCGTCGGCGGGGAGTCGGTCTTCTTCGACCGGCTCGTCTCGTCCATCTCGATGGGCAAGAGCTTCGACGGGTTCGTCGAGAACTCGGACACGGCGAAGGCGCTTGCGGGGCCGTGGCTGAACGGCACGTCGTCGTTCACGGACGATCTGACGCGGGTGCTGGGGTCGGTGTCGACGGGGGACGTGCAGAACCTGACGGTGTCGGCGCTGCTGATGCGGATGATGCGGGCGCCGGGGGCGGGGGTTGCGCCGGGACAGGTGCAGCAACTGCTGACCGCGGCACAGGAGTTGGGTCTCGCGGATGTGCCGGTTTCGGCGGTGACGGGGGCGTCCGACGTACCCGCTTCACGGAATGGGTCGCCGGTCGCATAGAGCGGACCTCGATCGCCGGACGGGCAGGACGGATCAAGCCCGTCGAGGGGGTCCCCCCATGCCCTTAAGGCTATGGGGGAGATCGAGGACACGGCCCGTCAGCGGGACGCAGCCGAACCGCACACCTCGTAGCTCGTAGCTCGTAGGGAGAGACGTACGTATGGAAACCGACACCACGACCGCACCGCCCACCGGCGGCCCCGTGGACGCGGGGACGTACGACGTGCTGCGCCGCAGGCTGACCGCCCGGGCCGCCGATCTCGCGAGCCGCGCCGAGGCGCTCAACGCGCGGCGCACAGAAGAGTTCGGGTCGACCGGGCTCCGGCTCACCGGCACCGAGCAGATCCGTACCGAGCAGCCATCCGTACCCCGCGACCTGGTGGCCGTCGGCGGCCGGCTGCTCTTCGGGTTCGAACGGGGCCCGGGGGCAGCGGAACTAGCCGAGGTCGGCGACGTGCTCGCCCTGTACGGACCCGAGTTGGCGGAGGCGCTCCACGGCGAAGGGGGTCTGCTCGAAGACGAAGCCTTCGTACGCGAATTCACCGCCCTGCACCGTTACTACCGCGACGCCCGCCTCCTGCGGCTGCGCCGCGTGGATGGCAGGCTGCTCGCCGTCTTCCGTACCGGCGAGAGTGCCGACGGCATCCGTGTGCTGCGCTGGGCGCTCGCCCCGGACGGTTCGCCCGGCGCGTTCCTCGACGCGCGCGGCGACCGCGATCACGTCTTCCCGCCGTCGCACGACTTCACCTGGACCGTCGCGGGCCGCGAGGCCCACGTCCTCGGCCGGCACCCGCACATCGCCGTGGGCAAGGACAGCGACGCCGTCGGCACGGACGCCGTCCTCTTCGTCGACACACTCGGCGGCACCCTCACCGTCAAGACGGTCAACGACACCGACACCCCCGACGGGATCTACGAGGAGCCGGTCACCGAACCCCTCCAGTCACTCGCCGACGCGGATGTCGAGCATGCCTCGATCGGCCCGCTGGTCCTGCTCCGCGTCCGCCCGTACAACGAGGAGTCCTGGCGGTATCTGGTCTTCAACACGCTCCTCGGCACGGTCCTGCGTCTGGACCTCATCGGGCCCGCCTGCCACCGGCTCCCGGAGGACCAGGGGATCATCTTCCCCGGCGGCTACTACCTCACCACCGGCACCGCCAAGACCTTCGACATCGCCGAGCCGCTCACCGACCCGGTCTTCGAGGGCGCGGTCCGCTCGCCGAACGGCGAGGACGTCCTGTACGTCTTCCGCTCCCCCGACGACGGCCGCAGCCTGCTCCTGCCCTACAACCTGATCCGGCAGGAGGTCGCCACTCCCCTCCAGGGACGCGGCCACGCCCTGCTCGACGACGGCACGCTCGTCCTCCTGCGGGGTACCGCCACGGGCGACGAACCGGCCCGGGTCCACCCGCTGCAGCGCTGGCAGACCCCGTACGTCTCCGACACCTACGCCGCCTCCCGGCCCGCCGGGGCCGGTCCGCTCGCCCGGATCGGCAACGCCGACCTGGTGCGCGGCATCTCCGACTGCCTCGCGCTCGCGCACAGCGCCGCCGAGACGACACCGACCGCCGCCGTATACGCGCAGCTGGTCGCGGACTGCACCCGTGCCACCGACCGTTACCACTGGCTGACCGACTCCGAACTCGGTGAACTGGCCGCGCCGTTGGCTGAGCTTCGGGCCACCGCCCAGCAGGTCCTCACCGAGTTCGACACGGTGCAGGAACTGACCCGGCAGGCCGCCGAGGCGCTCACCGAGACGGCCGACCGGCTCACCGCACTCGTCCGCCGCATCCGTGGCGAGGCCCCGCGCTCGGCCGCCGCCTGGGTCACCCAGCTCACCGAACTCCGTCGTGTGCAGGGCCATTTGGCGACGCTCGCCGAGATGCGGTACGCGGACACCGAGCGGATCGCCGCGCTGAGTGCCGACACGGCCGCCGACATCGACTCGGCCGATCGGCGCGCCGTCGCGTTCCTCGGCCGGGACGACGCGTTCGCCGGCTACCACGAGGACATCGCGCGCCTGACCGCCGAGGCGTCCGCGCTCACCACCGTCGTGGACGCCTCGGCGCTCGGCGACCGGCTGACGGAGATGACGGACGGCCTGAGCACCGTCACGGATGTCGTCGCCGGGCTCGACATCGGTGACGCGACGGTCCGTACGTCGATCCTGGAGCGGATCGCGGAGGTCCTCGGCGGGGTGAACCGGGCCCGCGCCACCCTCGACGCGCGCCGTCGCGAGCTCCTGGACCACGAGGGCCGCGCGGAGTTCGCCGCCGAGTTCGCACTGCTCGGGCAGGCCGTCACGGGGGCGCTGGCCGCCGCGGACACCCCGGACGCCTGTGACGAGCAACTGGCCAGGCTGCTGCTCCAGCTGGAGAACCTGGAGTCGCGGTTCGCGGAGTTCGACGACTTCCTCGCCGAGCTGGCCGGGCGGCGGACGGAAGTGTACGAGGCGTTCTCGGCCCGTAAGCAGACGTTGCAGGACGCCCGCGCCCGGCGGGCGGAGCGGCTGGCGGATTCGGCGGCCCGGGTCCTCGATACGGTGTCCCGACGGCTGGCCGCCCTGTCCGACCTGGACGCCGTCCACACCTACTTCGCCTCCGACCCGATGGTCGCCAAGGTCCGCCGCACCGCGGACGAGCTGCGGGAACTCGGCGACCCGGTGCGCGCCGAGGAGCTGGACGGGCAGCTGCTGGCCGCCCGCCAGGAGGCCGGGCGGGCCCTGCGCGACCGCAGTGAGCTGTACGCGGACGGCGGCGCGACGATCCGTCTCGGCCGGCACCGGTTCGCCGTGAACACCCAGCCCTTCGACCTGACGCTCGTCCCGCACGGGGACCGGCTCGCGTTCGCCCTCACCGGGACGGACTACCGGGCGCCGGTCACCGACCCGGCCTTCGAGGCGACCCGCCCGTACTGGGACCAGACGCTGCCCTCGGAGTCCCCGCACGTCTACCGCGCCGAGCATCTGGCCGCCCGGCTCCTGGACGAGCAGGGCGCCGACACCCTCGGCTCCCTGAACACTGCCGAACTGGCGTCACTCGTACGGGAGTCGGCGGCGTCCGCGTACGACGAGGGCTACCAGCGCGGTGTCCACGACGAGGACGCCACCGCCATCCTCACCACCCTGCTGAGGCTGCACGCCGGGGCCGGACTGCTGCGCTGCCCGCCCGCCGTACGAGCGGCGGCGCAGCTGTTCTGGGCGCACGGGACGGACGAGGCCCGGCGCACCTCCTGGGCCCGGCGGGCCCTCTCGCTGGCCCGCGCCCGTGAGACGTTCGGCCTCGCCCCCGCCATCGCCGGTCTTCAGGAGGAGTGGGCGGACGTCATCCGGGGCGACACCCCCCGGGCCGTCGCCGCGTACCTCTTCGAGGAGCTGACGAGCGGCCCGGCCGGATTCGTCACGAGCGCCACCGCCCGCACGTTCCTGGACAAGTTCCGTCGCACGACGGGCACTTCGGCGTACGACGAGGACCTCGCCGCACTCCACGACGACTTCTCCGCCCGGCGCCAGCTGGTCGAGGGCTGGCTCGCCTCGTACGCCGCCGCGAGCGGCACGGAGATCGACGCGGGCGATCTGGCGGAGGCCGTCGCCGTGGAACTCTGCCCGGAGCCGGTGCTCGCCCGCTACGAGTGCGAGGCGCCGCTCACCGCGACCGTGGAGGGCCTGCTCGGCACCCACCCGCGCATCGACCGCGGCCGGCTGACCGTCCGCCTCGATGAACTCCTCGCCCGCACCGACGGGTTCCGCACCACCACGGTCCCCGGGTTCCGCGCCTACCAGCGCCTGCGCACCGAACTCGTGGCCGCCGAGCGTGCCCGGCTGCGGCTGGACGACCACCGGCCGCGCGTCATGTCGGCGTTCGTCCGCAACCGGCTCCTGGACGAGGTGTATCTGCCGTTGATCGGCGACAGCCTCGCCAAGCAGCTCGGCACCGCCGACGCCGACCGGCGCACCGACTCGCAGGGCCTGCTGCTGCTCGTGTCACCGCCCGGCTACGGCAAGACGACGCTCATGGAGTACGTCGCCGACCGGCTCGGCCTGGTCCTCGTCAGGATCAGCGGGCCGAACCTCGGCCACGACGTGACCTCCCTCGACCCGGCGCAGGCGCGCACCGCGACCGCCCGCCAGGAGATCGAGAAGATCAACTTCGCTCTGGAGACGGGCAACAACACGCTCCTCTACCTCGACGACATTCAGCACACCTCGCCCGAACTGCTCCAGAAATTCATTCCGCTCTGCGACGCCACCCGCCGTGTCGAGGGCGTACGGGACGGCGAGCCGCGCAGCTACGACCTGCGGGGCAAGCGGTTCGCGGTGTGCATGGCGGGCAATCCGTACACCGAGTCGGGGGCGCGGTTCCGTATCCCCGACATGCTCGCCAACCGGGCCGACGTGTGGAATCTCGGCGAGGTGCTGAGCGGCCGCGAGGACGTCTTCGCGCTGAGCTTCGTCGAGAACGCGCTGACCGCCAACCCGGTGCTGGCCCCGCTCGCCGGGCGTTCTGGCGAAGATCTCGCCCTGTTCGTCCGACTCGCCTCCGGCACGGACCAGGCAACCCGCGACCGGCTCGACCACCCGTACACGCCTGCCGAGGTGGACCGGATCGTCGCGGTACTGCGTCATCTGCTGACCGCCCGGGACACGGTCCTGGCCGTGAACGCCGCGTACATCGCCTCGGCCGCGCAGACGGACGCGACGCGCACCGAGCCGCCGTTCCGGCTGCAGGGCTCGTACCGCAACATGAACAAGATCGCCGAGCGGATCGTGCCGGTGATGAACGAGGCGGAACTCCTCGCCGTCATCGACGACCACTACGCGGGCGAGGCCCAGACGCTGACCACGGGCGCGGAGTCCAACCTGCTGAAACTCGCCGCGCTGCGCGGCCGCCTCACCGCCGAGCAGTCCGCGCGCTGGTCCGCGATCACCGCCTCCTACGTCCGTACCCAGGCGCTCGGCGCCCCGGACGGCGACCCCGTCGCCAGAGCGGTCGCCGCACTGGGGCTGCTCGCGGACCGGATCGCGGCGGTCGAGTCGGCGATCATCCGGGTCGCGGACCCGCGCCATCTGCTCGCAGGCCCGCAGGCCCGGCACGCGGCGCCGTCATACGCCGTTCCGCAGGAAGATCACTGACCGGGCAGGTGCGACGGAGAGGAGCAAGGCATGCTGGGTCCCGTGTCTACACTTCCCCAGCAGCCCCAACGCTCCCCGCTCGGCGGGCACATGGTCGTCTGCGGTGACGACGCCCTCGCCCAGCGGCTCGCCGTGGAGCTGCGCTATGTGTACGGGGAGCGGGTCACCCTCGTTCTGCCGCCGGGGCGCGACGCACGCCGGCCGGAGCTGCCGCTGACCGGGCGGGGCCGGGCGGCGGCACTGTTCGGCCGGATGTCGCAGGCGATGAACCGTAACGGCGGGAACGGCGGGAACGGGTCCGCAGGTGCTCCCGGGAACGGCGACACCAACGCCGGGGTCGAGGCGGTACGCATCCTGGAGGCGCCGGAGCCGTCCGACGAGGTCTTCGAGGAGGCGGGCGTCGAATCGGCCGCCGCACTGGCCCTGGTCTACGACGACGACGAGCGCAATATCCGCGCCGCGCTGACCGCCCGCCGTCTCAACCCCCGTGTCCGGCTGGTCATCCGGCTCTACAACCGCAAGCTGGGCCAGTATCTGGAGACCCTGCTCGACCAGGCCGCCGCCGTTAGCGCACCCGGCCTGGACCCGAGGGCGCTGGACGCATCGACCACCGTCCTCTCCGACGCCGACACCGCCGCGCCCGCCCTCGCCGCGACCGCCGTCACCGGCTCCAGCAAGGTCATCCAGGCAGAGGGCCTGCTGCTGCGCGCCGCCGAACGCACCCCGCCCGAGGACGGCCGGATCGCCGACCCCGGCCTGTGCACCCTCGCGCTGCTCTCCTCCACCACCCATGACCCGGCGGGCGCCGAGGGCTCCGACAGCAGCGGCGAGGAGGGGCCTCAACTCCTGCCCGACGCACGGCAGGTGGCCGCCGCGACGGGGCGTGGCACGGTCGTCCTGGAGGCGGTCAGCCAGGCGGGACCGGCCGGTCCGCCGCCCCGGATGGGCGGCAGGGGCGCGCCGCTCAGCCAGTTCTTCTCACGGCGGCTGCGCTGGTCGGCGCTGGGTGTCGGCCTGGCCGTGCTGGGCCTCGCCGTCGCCTCCACGCTCACCACCGGCGACGATCCGCTGCACGCCGCGTATCTGACGCTGCTGGACCTGTTCGCGATGGGCGACCCGGCAATCGGCGACCCCCTGGCCCGTCAGGTGATCCAACTCCTCTCGGGCGTGGCCGGGTTGATGCTGCTGCCGCTGCTCGTGGCAGGCGTGCTGGAGGCCTTCGGGTCGCTCCGTACGGCCTCGTCCCTG
Source organism: Streptomyces sp. NPDC037301 (assembly GCF_055602785.1). Taxonomy (NCBI): domain Bacteria; kingdom Bacillati; phylum Actinomycetota; class Actinomycetes; order Kitasatosporales; family Streptomycetaceae; genus Streptomyces; species Streptomyces sp. NPDC037301. The sequence continues at coordinate 253,979 of NZ_JBVJWD010000004.1, read as the reverse complement.
CGCCGGCCGCCACGGGGCCTGTCCGGCCATGTGGTGCTGCTCGGCCTCGGCAAGATCGGTACGCGGGTCCTCGTCCGGCTGCGTGAGCTCGGCATTCCCGTGGTGTGCGTGGAGGACGACCCGGACGCGCGCGGAATCCCCGTGGCCCGGCGGCTGCACGTACCGGTGGTCCTCGGTGACGTCACGCAGGAGGGGGTGCTGGAGGCGGCGAAGATCCAGCGCTCCCGCGCACTTCTCGCCCTGACCAGCGTCGACACCACCAACCTGGAGGCCGCGCTGTACGCCCGCTCGGTCAAGCCGGACCTGCGTGTCGCCCTGCGTCTGTTCGACGACGAGTTCGCCACGGCCGTCTACCGCACCCTGCGCACCGCCCACCCGCAGGCCCTGACCCGTTCCCGGTCCGTCTCCCACCTGGCCGCTCCGTCCTTCGCGGTCGCCATGATGGGCCGCCAGATCCTGGGCGCGATCCCGGTCGAGCGCAAGGTGATGCTGTTCGCGGCGGTCGAGGTCGCGGGGCACCCGCAGCTGGAGGGCCGCACGGTGGAGCAGGCGTTCCGGGCGGGCGCCTGGCGGGTCCTCGCCCTGGACGCCACCCCGCCGGAGCACCGCCGCCCGCACCTGGCCACACCCGCCCCCGCCGCCCCGGACCGCCCGTCGGGCCTGGTCTGGGACCTGCACCCCGGGTACGTACTGCGCCCCGAGGACCGCGTGGTGATCGCGGCGACGCGGCGGGGCCTGGCCGACCTGCTGCGCAGGCGCGGCTCGTTGACGTACCGCTGAGCCACGGGTGGCCGTGTGGCCCGCGAGATCCGGGTGCCGGCCCGCGTCCCCGTTCCCTACCCGCCGGGCCCGGATGGGGGCCATCCGGGCCCGGCGGGCCCAGGCCCTGAAGGTGGCGGGCCTCCCCTGGAGGGCCGCCACCACAGCGGCGCGGACGACGCCTGGAACATCGCGGCACTGATCCTGAAGGTGGCGGCACGGGGCGCCTGGCCGGGAGCCACCACCTGACCGCTCGCCGCTACAGCACGCCGCCCATCACCCCCCGCACCTCGTCCAGCGTCGCCTCGGCGATCGCATTGGCGCGCTCGTTCCCGGCCCGGAGCACCGACCGCACGTACGCCATGTCCTGCGCGTACTCGGCGCGCCGGGCTCGGATCGGCGCCATCCGGCCGTTGACGGCATCGGTCACCGTCCGTTTGAGGGCGGCCGCACCCCCACCGCTGATCTCCTCGGCCACGGCGTGCGGATCGCGGTCCAGACAGAGCGCCGCCAGCAACACGAGCGAGGACACCCCGGGCCGCGCTTCCGGTTCGTACGTGATGTGCCGCTCGGCATCCGTCTTCGCGCCCCTGATCAGCCGGGCGGTCTCGTCCGCGTCGGCGCCCAGCGCGATGGAGTTCCCCCGGCTCTTGCTCATCTTGGTGCCGTCGGTACCGAGCAGGAGCGGCGCGGCGGAGAGCAGCGCGTCCGGCTCCGGGAAGACCACCCCGTACCGCTCGTTGAAGCGGCGGGCGACGGTCCGCGTCACTTCGAGGTGCGGCAGCTGGTCCTGCCCGACCGGCACCAGGTTCCCCTTGCAGAACAGGATGTCGGCGGCCTGGTGCACGGGGTACGTGAACATCAGCCCGCTGACGGCCGACTGCCGGGAGTGCTCGATCTCGTCCTTGACGGTGGGGTTGCGGTTCAGCTCGGCGACGGAGACCAGGCTCAGGAACGGCAGCATCAGCTGATTGAGCGCGGGCACGGCACTGTGGTTGAAGACCGTCGAGCGTGCCGGGTCGATCCCGACGGCCAGATAGTCCAGCAGCATCGCCTCCATGTGCTCGGTGAGCCGGTCGGCGACGTCCCGGTCGGTGAGCACCTGGTAGTCGGCGATGATCACGAAGACGTCCACCCCGAGCTCCTGGAGCCGGACGCGGTTGTGGAGGGTGCCGAAGTAGTGCCCGAGGTGCAACGGTCCGGTGGGCCGGTCCCCGGTCATCACCCGGAACCGGTCCGGAGCCTGCCGGATCCGCGCCTCCAGCTCGGCGGCGCGCTGCTCGGGCGGTGTGGTGACGGTGACGGTGCTCATGGGGTTTCTCTCCTCGCGATGCTGGTTGCGTGGAGGACGGCCCGCCGTGATCACCGGCATCCGTACCCGTACGAGGGCAGAGAAAAGGGCCGTCCATATCGAACGGCCCTGATTCCGTGCAGAGGGAAGGCGGCCGCTCCTAGGAGGAGCGCCACCAGTTTCGGCGCGGTACGAAGGTCATGAGCCGAGCCTAACGGAACCGAACTCCGCCCACACGACCTTTCCGGGTCCGCGCCGCGCCCCGTACCCCCACCGGTCCGCCAGCGCACCCACCAGCACCAGCCCCCGCCCGCCACACGCACCGGGCTCCGGCTCGCGCACCTGCGGTGGTACGTCCGAGGCATCGTGCACCTCGATCCGCACCCCGTCGCCCAGCGACCGGAACCGGGTCTCGATCTCCCGCCCCGGCGAGACCCGGGCGTGCTGCCCGGCGTTGGTCAGCAGCTCGGACAGCACGAGCACCGCGGGCTCCTCCCACTCCGAGAGCCCCCAGCCCGCAAGCGCGGTACGCAGTTCTGCCCTGGCCAGCGAAACACAACGCGGATGCCGGCTCCAACGCAGCACGACGGCACGATCCGCCGTCCCGCTCACCGGCCCACCACCACACCGAGAACCGGGCTCGGCCCCGCCTCGATCCCCTGCTGAGCCAGCCACCACACCCGCCGCCGCTCCCGCCAAAACCGATTCTCAGCACGCTCCCAGCGGGCGAATTCAACTTGCTGAACGCTCAGTTCACGCCTCGGGTGGACGGGGAAGCATGGGCGTACGAGGCCGCCACCCCGCCGCTCGCTGCCTGGGAGCCGACTTAAGAGACACCGGAGTGGTTCGAGCAAGCGGCCGATAAGGTTCAACACGTTGACGCTCCTTCGTAAGCGTTGGCCATGCCCCCGGACCGGTGCCACGGTCGCGGGGGTCCTTGCTGAGACAGCACAAGCCGCCACAGCACCCTGCTGCGATCGAAAGTCCACAGAGGGTGACTGCGCGTTCAGCATGCTCTTGCCCACACGGAGAATGCAAGGATTGCGTACTACTGCCATGCGTTCGAGGTGATTTGAGGCGTCACGCAGTGACCATCCACACTCGCGGGTACCACCCAGGCAGCGAAGGGACGCAGCGTGCCGGAGAAGCGACAACGACCGCCCACCGTGAGGCTCCGCCGTCTGGCCGCCGAACTACGCCGGCTCCGAGCCGCAGCAGACCTGACACGCGAAGACGTGGCCAAGGCGACGGGCATCAACGAGGCGACCCTCTACCGCGTCGAGAAGGCACGCGCCCGGCCGCAGAAGCGGACTCTGATCGCTCTTCTGGATCTCTACGCGGCGAACGAGGCGCAGCGTGCCGATCTCCTGGCGGTCCAGAACGGTTCCAACGACCAGGGCTGGCTACGTCCGTACCACTCGGAGTTGCCCGAGGAGTACACCGCCTACATCGGCTTCGAGAGCGAAGCCCGCACCATCCGCAACTACGAGTCCCTCTTCATCCCAGGACTTGCCCAGACGGAGTCCTACGCCCGTGCGGTGGTCAGAGGCGTGTTGCCGACCGCCAGCAGGAAGGAGGTGGAACAGCGCGTCCAAGCTCGCGTGGAGCGGCAGGCATTGCTCACCAAGAAAGACCCGCTTCAGCTCTGGGCCATCGTGGACGAAGCCGCGGTGCGACGCCTCGTGGGCGGACGCGAAGTGATGCGGACACAGGCCAGGCACCTGCTCCAGCTGACGGAAGAGCCCAACGTCACCATCCAGGTGATCCCGTTCGAAAAAGGCGCTCACGCGGGCATGACGGGCAACTTCGTCCACATGGATTTCCCTGATCCCGCAGACCCGGAACTGATCTACGTGGACACACCCGCCGGAGATCTATTTCTGGAGTCCGAAGCGGAAATGCGACGCTACAAGTCGATGTTCGAACACCTTCAGGCGGTGGCCCTCGGGCCGAACGACAGTGCCGGTCTGCTGGCTAGAGTGGCAGAAGCGAGTGACTGAGAGCAGGTGTTGAGAGTGCAGCACAAACGCACGCAGCTCACGTGGCGGAAGAGCAGCCACAGCAGCGGCAACGGACAGTGTCTTGAGGTGGGCGACGGCGTGCCGGACGTCATGCCTGTACGAGACAGCAAGAACGCTCAGGGACCCCTGCTCGTCTTCGGCAACCGCGCCTGGTCGGCGTTCCTGGCCGAAGTGAAGGCGGGCACCCTCGCCACCGACGCCTGACGCTCAACGCATAGGCAGAACACGTGCGTACGTGAAGGCAGGGTGTGACGGTCAGGAGTTGGACCAGTCGCGCGTGCAGAGGACGAGCCGGTAGCCGTCCGGGTCCTCGACGGTGACGCCCCATTCGTTCCAGTACGGGTTCGGCGACCGCGCGCGCCTGCCTCCGTGGTCCCGCAGCCGGTCCACCAGTTCTTGTGGCACGGACTCGTCGAGATAGAGGACGAGCAGGTCCTCGTCGGTGGGACGGGGTTCGACGGGGTGGCCACCGCCGTGGACGAGTTCGAGGTGCCAGGACGCGTCCGGATGCCCCACCATGAGCAGATCGTGCGCCCAGGGTTCCCGGCCCGCCTCGGCGCGGAACAGGACCGTCAGCCCGAGTCCCCCCACCCAGAACCGCTCGGCCGCGGCAAGATCACGGGACGGCCGGGCAAGACGAACATGGCTCTGGCCGGTGATCGGCACAAGGCTCTCCTCTCCGACAACGGCACGCCCGTCTGCGCACCGGGTCCGCAGCGTAGGCCGCCGGCCCCCTCTCCCACATCGGCACAGCTTCCTGGTTCCTGCGGCCGTTCTCCTGCGGCCGAAGACCTACGCCCCCTCCGGGGCACCGTGGCGGCCGCTTCCGAACAGGCCAGGAGCACGAGCCTCGCGGGTACGCCGCCGCGTGGGCGGCGCCCCCGTGGTGGCCGCCCAGGACCTCGGCGGCCCGGAAGCGCTCGGGACACTCGGCCTCGGCCCGGATGTCCTCGCCCCGGGCCAGGGCCGGCACGGCAGGGCGGCGACCCACCGCGATCGCCGCGTCCGGGCGCGAGTACGGCCCGAGCCAACGGCACAGGGACCAGTCTTCTCTACTCCTCGATCTCGGTGCCGTACGTGTGCTGGGTGGTGGGGGCGTTAAGGACGCGCCGCATGGCAGGCGGCGGAGGTGTCCGAGGCAGGACGGGGCCCAACGCGCGCCCGAGCGGCCGACGGGCTCCAGGGTAAGGGCGGCGTGGCGGGTCGGGGGTTCGGCTGCTGTCTTCGAGCCGCAGGGTGAGCAGGGGGCCGTTGAGGGTGCCGGTGTCGAGTACGGCCCTGGTGTGGTGGGCTACGGCTCCCAGCACGGGAACAAGGCCGGGGTACTCCTCGGTCGATGCGTCCAGTCGTTCCTGCACCGCATCCCACCAGGGGTGCGGATGATTCGGTTTGGTGTGGGTGAAGCCGGGCTCGAACCGCTCGGTGCACTGTCCGTCACGCCAGTGAGCGAAGCCGTTCATGCCATCCCCGCCCAGCAGGACACTGAAGGTCTCCGTGCCGTAGGACAGCGCGGACAGGGGGCCTGGCATCATGCCCATGACCCCGCAGTCCTCAAAGCAGAACGACCAGTCGCCCAGCGCCCCGGCACGCAGAACTGATCCCTCCGGCAGGCTGCTGTCGTACAGATGGGCGGCTTGCTGTCGGGTGAGGAACTGGGCGGTTCGTGCGTCAGCCCCGTACCGGGCGAGTACGTCTTCCGGTGTGATGCCGCGGGCGAAGGTCACGCACCACATCACGGCGTGCGGATCTCTGGCCCATGCCCACGGCCTGGTCGTGGAGTCTTGCACGGGTATCTCCTCCGGCTGCTACGGGTTGGGGCCCGAGGACCCTCCTGGGCCGTGGTGGTGCTGCGATGTGCGTCAGGCGACGATGTCGACGCTGTACTTCTCGGTGTCGAGGACGCGCTCGTTCGTCACGAACGCACCGTACTTGCCGCCGGCGGCCTCGTTGGCGTCCAGGCCCGGTGGCCCACCGGCCGAGCGGTACATCGACGGGCGTGGCCGACCTGTCCCGGAGCTGCTGGCCACCAGCGGTACAACGGCCACAGGAACCACACATGCTTTCTGCACGTCTAGAACGGCATCCAAGGCCACAGCAGTGCCGACTCCGCCGGCTTCGATGTCGCCGTCCGCGTCCAGGACCGCTACCGCACCCACTCCCAACCCCGGTCTCTCGAAGGAAGAGCAGAAGGTCGTCTCGCTGTGCGGTCAGCAGTCAGCAGTAGGCAAGCCGTGAGAGGCCCTTCACACGATGAGCAGTCCTACGAGATCGTCGACGCACCGCACGTCGACGATCGGCGCGCCCAACCGGCGCAACACCGAGCTCGCGCTGCTGGTGTTCGCCGTCGTCATCCCGGTGTTCGCCTACGCCAACGTGGGCCTGGCCATCAACAACCAAGTGCCGTCCGGCCTGCTGAGCTACGGCCTGGGCCTGGGCCTGCTGGCCGGTGTCGCCCATCTCGTCGTACGGAAGTCCGCGCCGTACGCGGACCCGCTGCTGCTGCCGCTGGCCACGCTGCTGAATGGGCTCGGCCTGGTCGTCATCTGGCGGCTGGACCAGTCCGAACTGCTGCAGTCGATCAAGCAGGCGGGAACAGCCACGCCACGGCAGCTGATGTACACGGCGATGGGCATCGCGCTGTTCATCCTGGTGCTGATATTCCTCAAGGACCACCGTGTCCTGCAGCGCTACACCTACATCTCCATGGTGGGTGCGCTGTTTCTGCTGCTGCTTCCGCTGGTCCCGGGCCTTGGCGCCGACATATACGGCGCCAAGATCTGGATCCACGTCGGCAGCTTCAGTATTCAGCCCGGTGAGTTCGCGAAGATCGTGCTCGCGGTCTTCTTCTCCGGCTATCTGATGGTCAAGCGCGACGCGCTGGCCCTGGCCAGCCGCCGCTTCATGGGCCTGTACCTACCGCGCGGCCGTGACCTCGGCCCGATCCTGGTCATCTGGTTCCTCTCGATCCTGATCCTGGTCTTCGAGACGGACCTCGGCACGTCGCTGCTGTTCTTCGGACTGTTCGTCATCATGCTGTACGCCGCCACGGAGCGGACCAGCTGGATCGTCTTCGGTCTGCTGATGTCCGCGGCCGGCGCCGTCGGCGTCGCCTCCTTCGAGCCGCACGTCCAGCAACGTGTCCAGGCCTGGCTCGACCCCATGCGCGAATACATGCTCAGCCGCCAGGGCGTGGCCGGTCACTCCGAGCAGTCGATGCAGGCGCTGTGGGCGTTCGGCTCCGGCGGCACCCTCGGCACCGGCCTCGGCCAGGGCCGCTCCGACCTCATCCGGTTCGCCTCCAACTCCGACTTCATCCTCGCCACCTTCGGCGAGGAACTGGGCCTGACGGGCGTCATGGCGATCCTGCTGATCTACGGCCTGATCGTGGAGCGCGGCATACGTACCGCCCTCGCGGCCCGCGACCCGTTCGGCAAGCTGCTCGCCATCGGCCTGTCGGGCGCGTTCGCGCTGCAGGTCTTCGTCGTCGCCGGGGGTGTGACGGGCCTGATCCCGCTGACCGGTATGACGATGCCGTTCCTGGCGTACGGCGGATCCTCCGTCATCGCCAACTGGGCCCTCGTCGGCATCCTGATCCGCATCAGCGACACCGCACGCCGCCCCTCGCCCGCCCCCGACCTCGACCCCGACCTCGAGATGACGCAGGTGGTGCGCCCGTGAACAAGCACCTGCGCCGGATCGCGGTGGCTGCGCCGTGACGCCGGTTCGCGCGATGGCGCTGAATGGTGCCGCTACGTGGCGTACGGGTTACTGATGGTGTGGTGTCGCCGGGCGGTGGCCAGCACCCGCTCCGGGAACCGCGGCCCTGCAATGTAATGGCGGCCCTTCGTCCGGCCCACGGCTGTAAGCAGCTGGGCCTTGGTCAGTGCCTGGAGATCGCGGGTCGCCTGCTGGGTGTTGATCGCTTCGGCCTTCTCGTAGCGGGAGCGGCGCACCCGTCCGGCCATCGCCACCTCGTGCAGAGCCGTGACCTGGCGCTCAGCGACCCCGTAGGTACCGGCCTCTTCCATCAGCTGCATCCAGCAGTCGTTGGACCGGTCGACGCGCCGCTGCACACGCTGGGTCTGCTGGTGGTAGGCGAGGAGATTGAACTTGATCCAGGGCGACGTGTCCCGGTGCGGCGACCAGACCGGTCCGCCGACCTCGCGCAGCACCTTGTAGTAGTCCCCGGTGTTGCCCGGCATCCCCAGCCATTCCTCGATCGAGGAGAACTCGGGAGCGAGAACGCCGCCCCGTGCGATCAGAAGCGTCTGAAGTGAGCGGGACATGCGGCCGTTGCCGTCGGACCAGGGATGGATCTTCACCAGGTTCAGGTGGGCCATGGCGGCACGGAGCAGGACATGACTGTCCAGGTCGCCTTCGTTGAGCCAGTCCACGAGCTCGCTCATGAGCCCGGGAACCCGCTCCTGGTCAGGGCCTTCGTAATCGGTGGCGAGCTCGTCGCCCGGTGCGGTGATGCGGATCGAGGTCCTGCGCCACTGCCCGGCGAGCCTGCGGGGGTGGTGATGCCCCTGGAGCATCCAGTGCAGGCCGTTGAGGAGTTCCTTGCTGTAGCGGAAATCGCTCACGTCGTGCAGCGACTGGATGTACGTCATGGCCTGTTGGTAGGCCAGCGTCTCCGCCTTGTTCTCGTCACTGGCCTCGACCTCGCGCTCGCCGTCCATCAGGTCGGCGACGTCCACGGCATCGACCTCGTAGCCCTCGATCGTGTTCGACGCCGCGATGGCGCCGGCCGTCAGGGCCTTGCTCAGCTCAAGGGTCCACTTCATCGGAGCCTGTCGCACCGCGTGACGCAGCTGTTCGCGCAGGTCGTTGATCCGCTCCAGGACTTGAAGGTCGGCAGAATCCAGGCGCGGCATCTCGTACAGCATGATGCAGTGATACCCAGCAACTAGCATTCTCGCTCGGTGCGCCCTCGCGGCCCCGTCAGGAGTTGGACCACCCGCGCCGACAGAGGACGAGGCGGTATCCGTCCGGGTCCTCGACGGTGACGCCCCACTCGTTCCAGTATGGATTCGGCGACGCGACCCGCTTGCCGCCGTGCTCCTCCAGGCGGTCCACCACCTCCTCCGGCACCGGGCCGTCGAAGTAGAGGACGAGCAGGTCCTCGTCGGTGGGGCGGGGGTCGGTGGGATGGTCGCCACCGTGGACGAGTTCGAGGTGCCAGGACGCGTCCGGGTGGCCCACCATGAGCAGGTCGTGCGTGCCGGGCTCCCGGCCCGCGTCGGCGCGGAACAGGACGTCCAGCCCGAGGCCGTCTGCCCAGAATCTCTCGGCCGCGGCGAGGTCCCGGGACGGGCGGGCGATGCGGACATGAGTCTGACCGGTGAACGGCATGGCGGGACTCCTGTCCGACAGCGGCACGCCCTGTGCGCGCCCCGGCCCGCAGCGTAGGCGGCCGGTGCGGTCGTGCACATCGGCCCCGGGTCGCACGGCTCTCCGCCGCCCGTCCTACGCCTGCCCCAGCACCTCGTCGAACGCCTTGCTCCAGCCCGTCTCCGCGCCCCAGTTGTCCTCCGCCCGCGACAGGAGCAGGACCCTGGCGGGTACGCCGGCCGCCGCGTACGCGGCCAGTCTGTGGTGGCCGTCGAGGACGGCGGCCACCAGGAAGCGCTCGGAATACTCGGCCTCGACGTAGATGTCCTCGACCCAGGCGAGGGCCAGGGCGGCGGGGCGGTGGCCTGCCGTGATCGCCGAGGTGTACCGGGCCACCGTGTCCGCGTCGAGCGCGTCCAGCGGCTGGGACGGGAGCAGTACGCCGTACGTCGGGGTCTCGCCGGGGATGCGGTCGCGCAGCTGGAAGTGGTCGGTGCCCGGCCAGTCGTCGAGGGGGTCCTCGGTGTACGGCTCGGCGTCCACGCGCAGCTCGTGGCGCCGGGCCCACCACGACGCCTCCGGGTCGGTCACCCGCTCCAGGGCGAGGTCGGCCAGGTGGGCGCGGTAGTGGCCGGTCGGGAGCTCCTCGATGAGGGGAGCAGCGGCGTCGAGGGCGCCGGAGCCCAGGTCGTCGAGGTCGGCCAGCGCGGTGCGCAGGCGGTCCGCGCCCTCCCGGGCCGCCCGGGGCGGCCAGCCGAGGAGGGACATCGTCGTCTCGCAGGTGCCGCAGTCCGAGCCGACGTGATAGACCCGCTCCCCGTCGATACGGAGGGACTTGCCCCAGCGGGGCCAGGACGAGCCGGGCGCGGGCGGGTCGTAGTCGATCCGGATCCTGCCCCGGCCGTCCTCGACAGTGAAGCGTGCGTGGCGCGGGGAGTCGAGTGTGACCGGGCCGATCGACGGCGGGTAGTGGTGGTCGAGTCGGCGCTCCGACCAGGCGCGGTTCACGAGCTCGCCGTACTCGCCGTCCGGAGGAGTCAGGGGCAGCAGCGGGCTCTGGCCCGTCAGGGCGACCAGGGCGTGGTGCACATCGCCCGCCGAGGTCCGCTTCTCCGCCAGCTCCCGCAGGAGGTGGGGTATCGCGGCGGGGTCGTCCAGCAGTTCCAGGGCCACGACGAAGGCGCCGTACTCCAGTCCTGTCAGGCCGGGGAGGCGTTGCGCGATCGGCACCGTCCACTCCCCGGCTCCGAGCCGCCCCAGTGCCAGGGCCGCGCGCCCGCGCAAGGCCTTGTGGTCCAGCAGGTCTCCGAGGAACGGCGCGAAGTCGGGAGCGTCGGACAGGCCCATGGCGTCCACGAGGGGTTCCCTCGCGCCGAGCTCCTCGGCTAGGCGGTGCAGCTCGGCCGCCGGAAGCTTCAGTCGCCGCTGCACCGCCGTGCCCAGCAGCTCCACCGCGCCGTCGTCGCCGCTCCCGCCCAGCAGGCGCAGGAGCACCGGGACAGCCGGTTCGCCGAGGGCCCCGAGCAGCCACGAGAGGTGACGCCGCTCATCCTTCGACGCCTGGCCGTATCGGGCCTCGACGGCGCCGGGCAGATCGGCCGGCGCCTCCTCGGCCAGCACAAAGAGAGCGCTCCAGATGCCGTCCGCCGCAAGCGCCGCGTCCAGGCGCGCCCGTGTGGTGCCGTCCATGTCCCCCACCCCGCTCACTTCACTTCTTGGCGTGCTCGCCCACGTAGAACAGGATCCAGATGAAGCCCGCGAAGAGATGCGTGGCGAAGACGTAGACGAAGACGCGCAGGGCCACGCCGCGCTCCTTCCAGCGCTCGCTCTCGCCGCCGCTCCCGCTCACTGCCCTGCCTCCGTCAAAAGTGCGGCCCGTGGCCGGTCCGCGCGTCCCGTCCAGGGTACGCACCGGCCCGAAGACCCCGCGGAATAGGTCAGGGGGGTGCTCCGTTGTAGGGTGTGCCCACATAGTTCAAAGTTCAACAAACCTGGAGGCGGGCGCCATGGAGTTCGGGATCTTCACCGTCGGAGACGTCACTACCGACCCGACGACCGGCAGGACACCGAGCGAGCACGAGCGGATCAAGGCCACCATCGCCATCGCCCAGAAGGCGGAGGAGGTCGGGCTGGACGTCTTCGCGACCGGCGAGCACCACAACCCGCCGTTCGTCCCGTCCTCGCCGACGACCACGCTCGGCTACATCGCCGCCCGCACCGACCACATCATCCTGTCCACGTCCACGACGCTGATCACCACCAACGACCCGGTGAAGATCGCCGAGGACTACGCGACGCTCCAGCACCTCGCGGACGGCCGCGTCGACCTGATGATGGGCCGCGGCAACACCGGACCGGTCTACCCCTGGTTCGGCAAGGACATCCGCCAGGGCATCCCGCTCGCCATCGAGAACTACGCCCTGCTGCACAAGCTGTGGCGCGAGGACGTCGTCGACTGGGAGGGCAAGTTCCGTACGCCGCTGCAGTCCTTCACCGCGACCCCGCGCCCGCTGGACGGCGTCCCGCCGTTCGTCTGGCACGGATCCATCCGCTCCCCGGAGATCGCGGAGCAGGCCGCGTACTACGGGGACGGCTTCTTCCACAACAACATCTTCTGGCCCATCGAGCACACCAAGAAGATGGTGGACCTCTACCGGCAGCGGTACGCGCACTACGGGCACGGCACCGCCGAGCAGGCCATCGTCGGTCTCGGCGGCCAGGTGTTCATGCGGAAGAACTCGCAGGACGCGGTACGGGAGTTCCGCCCGTACTTCGACAACGCACCGGTCTACGGACACGGCCCTTCCCTGGAGGACTTCTCCCAGCAGACCCCGCTGACCGTCGGCTCCCCGCAGGAGGTCATCGAGCGGACCCTGTCCTTCCGGGATGCCGTCGGCGACTACCAGCGCCAGCTGTTCCTGATGGACCACGCGGGGCTGCCGCTGAAGACGGTCCTGGAGCAGCTCGACATCCTCGGCGAGGCGGTCGTCCCGGTGCTGCGCAAGGAGTTCGCCAACCTGCGGCCGGCCGGAGTCCCGGACTCCGCCCCCGTACACCCGGCCGTCGCCGCCCGCACGGCCACGAAGGAGGCCTGACCACCGTGTCCACCGTGTCCACCGTGTTCGCCACCGAACCCCTGAGGATCGTCGCCGTGTCGGCCGGGCTCAGCAGCCCCTCGTCGACCCGGCTGCTGGCCGAGCGGCTGGCCGGCGCCGCCCGCGAGCGTCTGATGGCCGAGCAGGACCGCACGGTCGAGGTCCGGATGATCGACCTGCGCGACCTGGCCGTCGACATCGCCAACCACCTGGTCACCGGGTTCCCGCCCAGCACGCTGGACGAGGCGATCAAGGAGGTGACGGAGGCGGACGGCCTGATCGCCGTCTCGCCCGTCTTCACCGCCTCGTACAGCGGACTGTTCAAGTCGTTCTTCGACCTGATCGACAACACGGCGCTGACCGGCAAGCCCGTCGTCATCGCGGCGACGGGGGGCACCGCGCGCCACTCCCTCGTCCTGGAACACGCGATGCGTCCGCTCTTCGCCTACCTGCGGGCCACCGTCGTACCGACCTCCGTGTACGCGGCATCGGAGGACTGGGGCTCGTCCGGCGACGAGTACACCGACGGCCTGCCGTCCCGCATCCGGCGTGCGGGCGGCGAGCTCGCGACCATGATCACGGGTGGCCGGGCGGCCTCCGGGGCGTCGAGGGCGCTCGGGCTCGACGGCGAGGTCGTGCCGTTCGAGCAGCAACTCGCCGACCTCCGGCTGGACTGAGGGGACCCGCCATTCGAAGCCCTGTCCGGTTTGATTAGAGTTGGACCGAAAGATGCGTCGTGCGAGATCTTCTCGCACGACGCCTCTGCGCACTGAGCCGAACCGAGCTGGAGGCAGAGATGGGCAGGATCGTGGTGGGCGTTGACGGCTCCGAGTCGTCGATCAAGGCACTGCACTGGGCCGTACGCCAGGCGGAACTGACCGGTGACACGGTGGAGGCCGTCAACAGCTGGGAGTACCCCGCGACCAGCTGGGCGTCCATGATGCCGGGCATGCCGGAGGACTTCGACCCGCAGGCGGTGGCGACCGTATCCCTCACCGAGGCACTGGAGGAGGCCCTGGGCGCCGAGGGCGCGGCCGCGGTCAGCAAGGTCGTGGTGATCGGCAACCCGGCCCAGTCCCTGCTGGAACGAGCCAAGGGCGCGAATCTGCTGGTCGTCGGGGCTCGGGGCTACAGCGGCTTCAAGGCGACCCTGCTCGGCTCGGTCAGCCTCCATGTCACCCAGCACGCGCCGTGCCCGGTGACGGTCGTACGCGACTGACCGCAACCGCGTGGCAGATGAGGACGGGCCCGCGCCCTGTGCGGGCCCGTCCTCATGTCGGCGCGGCCCCACCCGTGCCACCTCGCGCTCCACCCCGTGCCCCCTCTCGCCCCGTACCTGCTCATGCCGAAGGGGAAGCCGCGGCACCGATGATGCCGGGGCTTCCCCCACGGAGAAGGTCAAGGATGCGGCGGAAGACGCGCTCACGTCTTCTCTCGCGTGTAGAAGATGTAGAAGGTCGTGATGAACATCCCGAGGCCGACCGCAAGTCCCAGCGCCGAGGACCGCAGCACGCTCGAATCGGTCAGCCCGACCAGCAGGCCGATCGCCGCGGCTGTCAGCGCGCCGTACACCACCGCCCGCGCCAGGGGGATCATGGTGTGCTGGATCCGGCCCAGCCCGAAACAGAGAACGGCGAGCACCACCGCACCGATCAGGCCGTACCAGAACTGCCGGCCGCCGCTCGCGCCGTTGTTGCGGAGGATGAACGAGGCGTAGAGGCCGTACGCCGCGCCCAGCGTGACGGGTATGGCCCAGGCGCGCGCGCTGTGCCGACGTTCACTTGACCCGGCCCCGGCCCGTCCACGGGTCGGCATCGCTGCATGAGTCGCCATGGCGGAGAACTCCTTCCGTCGCCCCTTTTCCCTCCAGAGCACACCCGGCTGCGCCGCCCGGCAACTCGGATGGCGTAGGACCCGGGGCGCGCCGCTCCCGTACGGGATTCCCTGGAGAGGTGCGGACGTATCTCTCGGCGGCTTGGGCGGTGGTGGTGCTGGTGCTGCTCGCCGTGCTCGTCCCGCTGAGCGCATTCTCCGCCTGGGTGGATCTGGAGATCGACAACACGGACCGTTACGTCGCCGCGGTGGCCCCGCTCGCCTCCGACCCCGAGGTGCGGAGCACTGTCGGCAACCTCATCACCGACGCGACGATGACGCAGATCGACGCCGGGCCGCTCCAGAGCACCGTGCGGGACTTCCTGCACGAGGCGGTGATGTCCTTCACCACCACCGACGCCTTTCAGGCCGTGTGGAACGCCGCCAACCGCACCGCCCACAAGGCCGTCACCGCCGCGCTGAACGGCAACACCGGCGAGGCCGTGACCATCGATCTGGCGCCCGTGACCGAGCAGGTCAAACAGAACCTGGAAGCGAACGGGGTGCCGTTCGCCGACCAGATCCCGGTCCAGCACACCGACATCACGATCGTCTCCGCCGACCGGGCCGACCAGCTGCGCCAGACCTTCCGGTGGCTGCGGGCCGGCAGCATCTGGCCCGCCGTGGGCACGGTCGTGTTCGCCGTCCTGACCGTGGTCGTGGCCTGGGTGCGCGGCGGACCGGGGCGCGGGCGCTCCGCGCTCGCCGCGCTCTCGGCCACGGCGGTGGCCGGGTCCGGTTTCGCGCTGGGGGCACTCGTGCTGCGCGCGGTGATCGCGGTCGCCCGCGACCGGGTGCTGTCCGAGGTGCCGGACGGCGAGACGGGCAGTGTGGCGGCGGTGTACGACGCGCTGACGAGCTCGCTGCGCACGACCGTGTGGATCGTGTTCGCCACGGGGCTGGCGGTGGCGCTGTGCGCGGTGCTCGGACGGCTGTGGGCGGCGCGCAAGGTGCACGCCGGCGGGCAGCGTCCGTAGCGGACCTGGTTCGACGTGCGGCGGCGGGCGGGCCGGGGAAGAGTGGTTCTCGTGACTGTCGGATCGGGGACGACTGAGAGGTCTTCCACATGCGAGCCATAGCCGTCAGCGCATTCCGGGCCGACCCCGCACTGGTCGAGATGCCCAAGCCCGAGCCGAAAGCCGGTGAGGTACGGGTCAGGATCGAGTACGCCGCACTCAACCCGTGCGACTGGCAGGCCGCACAGGGCTCCCTGGACGACGGACTCGCCCCGCGTGTGTTCCCACTGGTCGTCGGCGTGGACTTCGCCGGCCGGGTGGACATGATCGGCAGCGGCGGGAACCGTTTCCGGGTCGGCGACCAGGTCTTCGGCCGGGTGGCCGGGCCCGCGTCCGGAGCCGGTACCTACTGCGACTACGTGTCCGTACCGCAGGACTCCGCCATCACCCTCGTCCCGGACGGCCTCCCCCTCCGGACCGCGGCGGCGCTGCCGTCCGCCGGGATGACGGCCGCCGAGATCCTGGAGATCGCCGTGCTCCGCGGCCACGAGAGCCTGCTGGTCATCGGGGCGGCGGGGGGCGTCGGCAGTTATCTGACCCAGCTCGCGTCGGCCCGCGACGTACGTGTGCTGGCGGCCGTGCGCGGCGACGAACGCAAGCGGATGGCGGCCCTGGGCGCCACCGTCACGATCGACACCACGGACCGCCCCCTCGAAGCGGCGGTACGGGAGACCTGCCCGGACGGCGTCGACGCACTCGTCGACCTGGTCTCCACCACCCCGGACGCCTTCGCCGCCCGTGCCGCGCTGGTACGCGGCGGCGGGATCGCCCTCACCACGCGGGGCGTCGCCGCCGAAGCCGCCCTCCCCGCGGACGTGACCGGCATCGACTTCCGGCTCGAACCCACCCCGGTCCTGCTCGACGTCCTGGCCGAGGGAGCCGCCGAGGGCGTACTGCGCGTGCCCATCGACATCGAACTCCCGCTGGAGAAGGCCCCGCAGGCCCTCGACCGGAACCGGACGGGCGGCGCACGCGGCAAGACGGTCATCGTGCTCTGATTCCACGCCCCGCGCACGGGACCCGAAGGAGGCGCCATGGACGACCAGGAACGCGACATCATCGACAACATCGGCGGACTCATCTCCGAGGAACGGGACCTGCGCAACCGCTCCACCCAGAACATGGGCCTCACCGAGGAAGAGAAGTCCCGCCTGCGTACGGTGGAGGTCCGGCTCGGCCAGTGCTGGGACCTGTCGCGCCGGCGCCGCGCCCTCAGTGAGTTCGGCGAGGACCCGTCCGGGGCGGAGGTCCGGCCGGCCGACGAGGTCGAGGGCTACTGGGGCTGAACGCACGACACAGGGGGACGCGTTGACCGACACGGAGACGGAATCCGGACGCAGGCGCGCCGCACCACCGCCCTGGCTTCTGAGCGGACTTCGCCCCCAGTCATCCACCCCCATCCCCTGGGCCGCGGTCGTCCGCGCCTCCGTCGCCCTGGCCGCACCGCTCGCCGTCGGCTTCGCGCTGGACCGGTCCGCGTACGGCGCACTCGTCTCCATGGGTGCGCTCTCCGGCGTCGTCGGCGACACCGCCGACGCGTACCGGATGCGTATCCTCAACATCGCCGTACCGCAGCTCTTCGGCGCGCTCGGCATCATGCTCGGCACGCTGGTGTTCGGGACCGGCTGGGCGGCCGTCGCCGCGCTGACCCTCGTCGCTCTGGTCTCCGGAATGATGTCGACGATCGGCGCCGTCGCCTCCGTGTCCGGGCTGCTGCTCCTGCTCAACGCGGTGGTCGGCGCCGGGCTCCCGATGCCGAACCCCTGGTGGGTGGCGCCGCTGCTGCTGACGGTCGGCGGTCTGTTCGTCCTCACCATGTCGCTGCTGGCGTGGCCGCTGCGCCGGAAACTGCCGGAACGGGTCGCGGTCGCGGGCACCTACCTCGCGGTCGCCGACATGCTCGCCGCCGCAGGCACCGATGCGTACGAGGAGCAGCGGCAGGCCGTCACCCAGTCCCTCAACACCTCGTACGACCTGATCCTGGCCCGCCGGGCCCGCTACCACGGCCGCAGCAACGCCGGGGTGCGGCTGCTCGCCCAGCTCAATGTCGTCATCCCGCTCGTCGAGGCGGCGCCCGCGGTACATGTCCGGCGGCGCCCGCTCCCGGACGAGATCCCGGCGGCGGTACGTGAACTGGCCGCTGCCGTCGAGGAGGGCCGCACCGGAGGCGCCAGACCCGGCCTGCCCTCCCCGGACTCACCCGCCACCCGGGCGTTGGACAGCGCGCTGCGGCACGCGGCGGCCGTCGTGCACAAGGCCGACCCCGATCCGTACAACGTGGACGACCGGCTCGGACGCCCCGCCGCGCTCGGAGTACGGATCCGGCGGACGACGCGCGATGTGCTGCTGTCCGGGCCCTCGTGGCGGTACGGGCTGCGCCTCGCCCTCTGTATCGGCCTGGCCCAGGCGCTGACCTCGCTGGTCCAGGTGGAGCGCTCCTACTGGGTCGCGCTGACCGTCACGTTCGTCCTGAAGCCGGACTTCGGGTCGGTGTTCTCGCGGGCCGTCCTGCGCTCGGTGGGCACGACAGCCGGTCTCGTGATCGCCGCACCGGTGCTCGCCGAGGTGCCCATCGGCTGGTGGGACGTGCCGGTGATGGTGGTGCTCGCCGCCCTGATCCCGGCGCTCACGGCGAAGGGGTACGCGTTCCAGACCGCGGCCATCACCCCGGTCATCCTGCTCCTGTCCGACCTGCTGAACCACCAGGGCGTCCAGTTGGTCTGGCCGCGCTTCCTGGACAGCCTGATCGGCTGCGCCATCGTGCTGGTGGCGGGCTATCTGCTGTGGCCGGAGAGCTGGCACGTCCGGGTCGGCCACCGGCTCGCGGACGCGGTGACGGACATCGCCGGCTATGTGGCGGACGCGTTCGAGCCGGGCGGCTCCGGTGACCGCGCGGAACGGGTGCGGGCCCGGCGCCGTATCTACCGCGATCTGTCCGTCATACGTTCCGAATTCCAGCGCGCCCTGACAGAACCGCCCCCGGTCGGCACCCGCGCCGCCGCGTGGTGGCCGCTGGTCGTCGCGGTCGAACGCATCGTGGACGCGACGACGGCGGCCCGGGTCCGCGTCAACCACGGAGCACCGGAACCGCCCGCCGCGGAGGTGGCCGAGATCCAGCGGCAACTACGGGAACTGGCGGACGGGATACGTGCGAGCGAGACCCTGGTCGGCGTACGCGCCGAACTGCCGGGCGACGAGGAGGGGGTGCTGGCTCCGCTGCGCCAGGAGGTGGCTGCGGCGAGGGCGATCGCCTCACCTCAGCCGTAGCCGCGCTCTCCGCAGGCCCGTCCGGGGTGCACGATCAAGTCGGGCCCGTCCGGGGCGCACCATCAAGCCCGTCCGGCGGTTGAGGGCAATCCTTATCAGCCCGTCCGGCGCTCGAGGACAGAACGGCCACCGGACGGCCCCGGTCACCACGTCACCCCGTGGGCCCGGCCCCCCGCAACCGCTCCATCTCCCGCCGGTCCCGCTTCGTCGGCCGCCCCGCGCCCCGGTCCCGCACCGGAACCTGGATCGCCACCTCGCGCGGCGGCGGGGGCGGGCTGTTGTCGATGAAGCAATCCGCCGCCACCGGAGGGCCGACCCGCTTCTTCACGATCTTCGACACGACGACGATCCGGTCCCGGCCCGCGTGCCGGAGCCGTACCTCGTCGCCGACGTGCAACACCTGGGCGGGCTTGGCGCGCTCGCCGGCGACCTTCACATGTCCCGCGCGGCAGGCGGCAGCGGCCTGCGAGCGGGTCTTCGTCAGCCGGACCGACCAGATCCAGACGTCGACCCGAACGCTTCCCTCCGCCTGCGGCGCCTCACCGGAAACCATGCAACCGACTCTAGTGCGGCACGCGCGTCAGGTCAGGTCATGCGGGTCAGGTCATGCGGATCAGCCGAAGTCGCTGATCACCTCGGCCATGTTGTAGCTGTACACCTCACGTTTGCACGCTCCGCATTTCCGGAAAACATCGCGCCCGCCGCCACGGCACAGGCCGCAAGACGTCTTCTGCGGGATCGTTTTCCCATGTGAGGGCCCTTCTTGATAACGCATGCGGATAAAACAGACAACGGTGCGTCTGGCTATTTGTCAGACGCACCGGCCGCACACGCTGACAAGGCAACTCGGGACCGGATAGGCACATTTGAACGACGCACATCAGGCCCGCACGGCATGCGCACAGGACTCGGTCAGGGATCGGTTGCGGCTCAGTTGTCCCACGGGCGGGCCGCACCGCCGAACGGCCGGATCCGGCCGCTAACCTTACGTATCCGCCCTGGCCAGGGATGAATCCCGCAGGTCGGACATTTATCGCACCCAACTCACGCGAAAGGCCTCGCCCATGGGCATTCGGAGCTTGCTGCGCAAGGTGTTCGGCCGCGACCGCGCGGAGCAGGACGCGCCGGCGCCGACGGCCACGGTCCCGCCCCAGACCGAACGCACCGCACCCGCGGAGTCGGAGCCGGTCACGGTAACGGTGGACGAGTCGGCTGCGGAGACCGCCTCGGTGCGCGAAACCGCCTCGGCCACCAAGGCCTCGGTACCGGCCCCCACCTCTCACCGGTCTGCCACCGGCGACAGCGGTCTGGCATCGGACCTGGTGGCGGCGGCCTTCGACAAGGCGTCCATCGCCACGGTCCCGGCACAGGGCTCGGCCCCGAAGCCGAAACCGAAGCCGGCGGAGCCGGAGCCGGAGGCCGAGTCTGCGGAGCCGGTGGCTGCGAAGCCCGACGAGGTCGAGGTCGAGCCGGTGGCTGCGGAGCCGGAGCCGGAGGCTGCACCCGCTGCCGAGGTCGAGCCGGAGGCCGCGCCTACTGCCGCCGAGGCAGAGGCTCCCGCCGAGCCGCAGCCCGAGGCCCCCACCGAGCCGGAGGTTGCACCCACCGCCGAGACCGAGCCTGAACCGGTCACCGCCGAGGCCGAGCCGGAGCCGGTGGCCGCACCCGCCGCCGAGCTGGAGCCCGTTGAGGTCGAGGCCCCCACCGAGCCGGAGGTTGCACCCACCGCCGAGACCGAGCCGGAGCCCGTCGCCGCCGAGACCGAGCCGGAGCCGGTTGAGGTCGAGACCGAGCCGGAGCCCGTCGCCGCCGAGGCCGAGCCGGAGCCCGTTGAGGTCGAGGCCGAGCCGGAGCCGGTGGCCGCACCCCCCGCCAAGGTCGAGCCGGAGCCCGAGCCCGTCGCCGCCGGGGCCGAGGCCCCCACCGAGGTCGAGCCGGAGGCCGCGTCCACTGCCGTCGAGGCCGAAGCCCCCGCCGAGCTGGAGCCCGTCGCCGCCGAGGCCGAGCCGGAGCCGGTGGCCGCACCCGCCACCAAGGTCGAGCCGGAGCCCGAGCCCGTCGCCGCCGAGGCCCCCGCCGAGGTCGAGCCGGAGACCACGTCCACTGCAGTCGAGGCCGAGGTCGAAGCCCCCGCCGAGGTCGAGCCGAAGGCCGAAACCCCGGCCGACACGGCCCCCGAAGCAACCCCGGCTGCCGAGCCCGCCCTCCCCCTCGCCCAGGTCAAGTCCCACGCGCCCGGGCTCGTCGACTCGTACAAGGCCGCCCAGGCCGGGCTGGAGGCGCACGGGCTGACCGGGCTGCGCGCCACCGTCTACCTGGTCCTCGACCGCTCCGGCTCCATGCGGCCGTTCTACAAGGACGGCAGCGCCCAGCACCTGGGCGACCGCACCCTGGCCCTCGCCGCCCACCTGGACGAGAACGCCACCGTCCCCGTCGTCTTCTTCTCGACCGACATCGACGGCACCGGCACGGTCGACCTCACCTCGCACGAGGGCCGGATCGACGAGCTGAACGCGGGCCTGGGCCGCCTCGGCCGTACGAACTACCACCGCGCCGTCGAAGAGGTCGTCGCGCACTACGAGAAGTCGGAGGCCACCGGCCCCGCCCTGGTGATCTTCCAGACGGACGGCCCTCCGGACGCCAAGCAGCCCGCCAAGCAGGCGCTGGCCGAGGCGGCACGGCTGCCGCTGTTCTTCCAGTTCGTCGCGTTCGGCGACGAGGACGCGAAGGGCTTCGACTTCCTGCGGAAGCTGGACATCCCGAACGCCGGGTTCTTCCACGCGGGCCCCGCCCCCCGCGAGGTCGCGGACACCACGTTCTACCGCGAGGTCCTCGCCGCCCTCCCCGCCTGGATCACGGCCCGCGAAGCTGCGGCCGAGAACTGATCCACCGGCAGGCGTACGGTCACGGCGAGCCCGCCCTCGGGGCCCGGCACCGCCGTGACCGTACCGCCGTGCGCCACAGCGATAGAACGAACGATCGAGAGACCGAGCCCCGACCCGCGCCCCATCCGGTCCTTGCCCTCGCCCCGCCGGAACGGCTCGAACAGCCCGGGGATGTCCGCCGCGTCCACCACCGGCCCGGTGTTGCGCACCTCCAGCAGCACCCCGTCGCCCGCCGTCACCAGGGACACCTCCACCGTCCCGTCGGGCACGTTGTACGTGACGGCGTTGGCCAGCAGATTCGCCACCAGCTGGGCGAGCAGCAGCCGGTTCCCCCGTACCGCACAGGGCCCGGCATCGACCTTCACTCCCGGGTGCCGGGCCACCTCCTCCGCCACCACCTGGGCAAGGTCCACCGCTTCCCGCTCGCCCGCGGCGAGCCCGCGCTCGCTGCGCGCCAGGACCAGCAGCCCCTCGATGAGCCGCTCGCTGCGCCGGTTGTTGTCCAGGAGCGTCTGCCGGGTCCGTACGAGATCCTCCTGGGACGGATCGTCGAGGCCGATCTGGATCGCGGTCCGCTGGGTGGCGAGCGGTGTCCGCAGCTCGTGCGAGGCGTTGGCGATGAAACGCCGCTGGCTGTCGAACGCCTTCTCCAGCCGGGCCAGCAGCGCGTCGAGCGTGTCGCCGAGCTCCTTCAGTTCGTCGTCGGGGCCGCTGGACGCGATCCGTTCGTGCAGGGTGTGCTCGGAGAGCCGGCGCGCCTTCGCGGTCATGGCGTGGACGGGGCGCAGGACCCGCCCCGCGGTCCACCACCCCACGCCGACCGCGCAGGCCGTCATGACGAGCAGCGAGGCCGCGGACCACACGAGCAGCTGATGACCGGCCGCGTCGCTGACGTGGTCGGTGAGGTCGTAGACGGTGGGCGGCCCGAGGCTGCGCCGGGTGATGAGAGGGCCGTTCACCGCGTATCCGGGCTGGACGACCACGGCCGTGCGGGCGATGTCACGCGCCTGGGAGTCCGTACCCGCGCCGACGGCGAGGTTGACGGTGACGAGCAGCGCCGTCCCGAGCACCAGGAACACCCCGCCGTACACGAGCGCGATCCTCGTCCGGATCGTGGAGTGCTGGACGTGCGGAACGCGCGACAGACGCTTCACAGGGCGTACCCCACACCCTGCACCGTACGGATCAGGGCCGGGTCCCCGAGCTTCCCGCGCAGTTTGCTCATGCAGACGCGGACGGCGCCGGTGAACGGATCGGCGTTGGCGTCCCAGGCCCGCTCCAGCAGCTCCTCGGCGCTGACGGTCCCGCCGTCGGCCTCCAGCAGCAGTTGCAGCACCGAGAACTCCTTCGGCGAGAGGTCCAGCTCCCGCCCCTCCCGGGAAGCGGTGCGCCGTACGGTGTCGAGCCGGATGCCGTGCCGCTCCAGCTGCGGCGGTACGGGGCGGGGGGTGCGCCGCCGCAGCGCCCCCCCCCCCCACACCCACCCCGGGAAACCTAACAGATTTTCCCAACAGTCGCCTGCGCCGAGATCGAGAAACCTGACCCCTTTCTCCCCCGAAA